>NZ_JAMPSW010000154.1:0-4899 GCF_028484855.1 Providencia sp. PROV033
TGTTGCGCCAGTGATCCCGCGCAACGCACACGCGACACAATTTGCGCGTGAGATAACGTTGAACCATCTCTAAACGTGAAATAACGCCCATCCACTTTGACAAAAATGTCCGTCACGTTTCCTAGAACCATTTCTTGTAATTTAAATGACTCTGTATGGTTATGGCCTTGCCAATCCAGCGGAGGCATAACGGATAAGGCATCCATAAATTGCACTAAAGTGATTTCTTTAGGTGCGGTTTTGGCGGCGTGTTCGCGCCTTACCCAGTACATCATTTCCGCACTTTGCGCTTCTTGGTAAGGGTCTGTTTCTGCAATAAAAACTTGGTCATTCATGTTGATACTCCTTGTTTTTGGCTTTTAACTCATCTTTCTGGAGGTTTTGGCGTGGCGGTGTTGACGTTCACCGATGGCCTCGTAGTTCTCTTTGAAAGTGTTCATTCATCTTACTGTCAGTTCAGTCGCGGCAAGGGCGTGCATAGCTGAGACGAGGAAGGAAGCAAGGGCGGAAGCAAAATTGTTGGAAAGCGCAGCGACAAGAATTTTGCTGGAGTGCACTTTACGCTTGCTGGATGACGAGTTGAGGCTATGTTTAAGCCCTAGCGAATGGGCTGATAGTAAGAAAATAACCGTCGGGTGAGGAGGCAATCGGCCGACACGCAACGCGTGGCGTCCTTAACGGCCGTGCGAAGCACGAAATGCCGTGCCGTTAGGTTTCGCTTGCTATCCGAAGGACAGAGACGCGTGCGGCTCTGCGGAAACCCATTCGTAAAACGAATGGTGTTGGAGTGTAGGCGACAGCTCGACGACATCGAGCTGCCGTAGGAACCCATAATGCAACAGTAGCCAGTCTAATCCAGCGTCAATATATCGAGGTGTTGATTAACCCCCACCCTGAATAGAGAAAATCCCCTTTAAACATTGTGTGCCCTTCATCACATAGAACGTCGCTATTTATCACTTTCTATGATTAAATACTTAAAAGTGTCAATCTGTCACTTTTAAGCATTATTTGGAGAGAATTTATGAGCGGCTTTGAATTGAGATTATGGCGCAGAGGGATGAATTGGGATCAAGCTCGGGCAGCAGAAGAGCTTGGCGTCAGTTTAAGAAGCTATAAACGTTATGAAAAATTGTCAAAGGTCACTCAACTCGTCGCTCTAGCGACCTTTGCCCTAAGCGTAAAATTTTCTGTCACTTAACACGAATACCACAGGCTCAAGGTTGACCTATCAAGCTGATTGTCCACATTTGACTAGCGAGTTAACAGGCCTAGCACAAATAAGTGAACAGAACTCGCGCCAACAGTAGGTTAATGGAGTCAATCCGACGTTCGGCTTAAGGCTGGCTCAAGGCCAGCATGAAGCCGTTGCGACAAAACGCAGAAAAGGCGTATCCACAAATTCAGTGGATAACTTTATTTTTGAGTGTGGATAGTGGTAATAATCCCTTGATATTGGAAAGAAACCTTAAATTGGTTAATTATTGACCTTTTTCTTTAACAGCTAACTCAGGGAATGTCAGACAATCGAGTCGTCCAGCACGGGAAAGAGATTGTTGTTTCATTTTCCACAACGCGGATGACAATGAGATCCCCTGCCCTATGTTTACACTAACTTTGATAATTTGTTTTTCACCTTCGCTAAAGGTGGATTGGCGTTTATTTCTGTGATGCTATTGTCTTCATTTAGCATTGAATTCACACCAAGCGCTTGAATAACGGCGTGTATTTCAGCTTGTGATGGCTGCCAACCGGTTGTTTGCGAAATTAACGTAACAAGCTGCTCCGCTGTCAATTTATCGTTAAATAACGTCGCCAATAATGCAGGCAAACGAGCATCAAGGTGTTGTAATGCCGCACCACAAATAAACGCATGGCGGAAAAACTCCCCCCGAGCTGAACGCGGTAATGACTCGATAACCGCTAATGTTTGATTATCTGCAGGGTTTTCAGGATGAAGGTATAACGTGAATTTTTTCCGCTCATGACTCATCGAGTTAGTCCTCTTTAAAATAGGCGATGGCTTCAACCAAGGCGGTTTGTGGTGAGTCTAACAGTGTAATTTTATCAGCAATAAGGCGCCATGCATTTCTGACTGCAGGCTCAATTAAAGAAGCCCCACCGCCAACCAAATAAATACGATTGACGTTTTTAAACTGACTCAGTTCGTCGACAACCCGTTCACCTAGTTGTTTTATTGCAGAATCAATCGTATCTAACACTAATGGAATTTTCGATTCATCATTCACAATTTGACGCACAAACTGCTCGTTATGACGTTGCTTAATGAGTTCATCAGCAACGAGCGCACTGGTATCACTGGAGGCCATTTTTAATGCACTCAGTGCAGCTTGAGTGACCATGGAGACACCAATTTCAGAGTTACCATGAATGGCACTGACGCCGTCAAACTGGCCCACAATTACGCCCACATCCAGGGTTGTTCCCCCCAAATCAATCACCAATGATTTTTCAAACACCCCCACATTGTCATTAACGAGTTGGGTTAACACGGCAGGTAAAGATTCAGGCATCACCTCGACATTCTTAATCGTGAATGTTGTTCCTTTATTCAGCTGTACGGGACGAAGGACGTTTTCAATTTTACGCTGGATATTCAATTCATTCTTTTGGCAATCAGTCGTATAAAACTCGCTGATAGGTAAAGTGACAATCAAATCGACATCTTGAGGTTCAAGTCCACTGCTTAAAAGTGCATGGTGGATAGCAAGCACATTCGCATCTGTATATTGATACTCAATATGAGTCGTTCTAATGGCCTGCTCACTCACCTCATCATAAGTGAACTTTTGACCATCCAATTCATAGTTAAACGTCCCCTTTCCACCTAACCCTTCAATTTTCCAGCCTTTTTTAAAAGAATTCGTTGATAACTTAGTCTGTAACGCCTGTTTATCAAACCAGGCCAACTTCACATTTGTAGAACCGTCATCGCAATATAGTTTCATGCCCACCTCATTTAAATACTCAACTTGAATATTTATGTTTTTTTAGGTACTCAAAATGAGTAACTAGTGTTTCATTGTTAATGTCTACGACTCACTTTGAGTAATATAACATAAGTATGAAAAATGAAAACACATTTCATACTTACTCTTTCATACTTATGATTTATTTATTCACACTTCATATTACAGTAGGTTGAGATCCCTTGTGGCTAACACCTTAAAGTTATGATTTGTTAGAAATATTTCAAAAATTATGGTTATACATGGGCTGTTTAAAAATGCACCACATTCACTTTGACATAAAAATAAGGTGGTTTATAATGCTTCATACTTCATAAATCATAATTATGGGAATGAATATGATAACAGTTATTGGTGGTAATAAAGGCGGCTCTGGTAAAACGACAACAGCTATAAACATTGCTGTTGCTTTAGCTAAAGAAGGTAAAGATGTTTGCTTACTCAACGCAGATATTCAACGCACAGCGGCTAAGTGGCATGCAGAACGAGAAACATTAGGCATTCAACCCAGTATTACCTTAATAGAAAAGTTTGATAACTTAACCCAAACATTGAAAGCATTAAGTCAAAAATATGAACATATAATTGTTGATGTAGCAGGTAGAAATTCTAGAGAATTTATTACAAGTGGGGTAATTGCTGACCAAATCATAGCGCCATTACAATGCTCTCAACCTGATTTAGACACATTGGAAGAGCTGCAACAACAAGTAGAAGCAATGAGGGATCTTAACCCTGAACTTAAAGTATTTTGTTTACAGAGTATGGCTACCACGAATCCAGTATTAAAAGGTAATGAACGAAAAGAGTTTTTGGAATACTTATCAGAGTTTCCAACCATAAAAACAATGAAAACAATAATATATTTTAGAAAAGTCTATAGAGATACAATGAGCGTAGGATTAGGTGTTTTAGAAACTGAAAATCAAACGGCGAAAAGTGAAATCGAACAATTAATAAATGAGGTCTTTTAAAAATGGTTAAGAAACCGAGCCAACAAGCAGCTAAAAATCGTAATGAGATAACGGCCGAGCAAGCAGACTTATTAGCTAAACGCCTGGCAGATAAACCTTATGGCTCTACTGAAAATGATTTACAAGAACCAGAAAAGCAAAGTAGAACAACTATATCCTTAAACGAATCAATGCTTGTCACACTTGAAGATATGGCATTAAAAAACAAAAGGAAAGGTAGAGATCCCAAAAGTGTCAGTGCAATAGTCAGAGAAGCCTTGGATCAATACTTAGCCAAATAACAACTAATTTCCCTCGCAGTGCTCCTTGCCATAATTCACAGCTCTGACTTATGACTTATGACTTATGACTTATGACTTATGACTTATGACTTATGACTTATGATTTATGATTTATGATTTATGATTTCAGACAAGATTGTATTCTATTACTGTATTTTTTATATCGACTATTGTTTCACAATTTTAGCTCTCAGAATTGTTTGACGTGTTGTATTAAATTCACGCGCAATTGAGCTAATACTGGCTCCGGCCTGAATACGTTTACAATCTGTTTTTGCTCATCGTTAAGGGTAGGGGGGCGTCCAAAGCGCTTACCTGCACTTTTTGCTCTTGCGATACCAGCATGAGTCCGCTCAATTAAAAGATCTCGCTCAAACTCGGCTACTGCTGAAATCACCTGCATCGTCATTTTCCCTGCTGGACTGGTTAGATCAACACCACCAAGCGCCAAACAATGAACTCTGATATTAAGCTCTGATAGTTTTTCGACTGTTTTCCTGATATCAATTGCATTGCGGCCAAGACGATCCAACTTAGTCACAATCAGGACATCACCATGTTCCATTCTATCCAGCAGACGTGAAAAGCCAGGTCGGTCACTGGCAGCAACAGATCCACTAATATGCTCTTCAATAATTCGATAAGGTTCTACGG
>NZ_JAMPSW010000155.1:0-3736 GCF_028484855.1 Providencia sp. PROV033
GCAGAACATCAACAACGCTATTCAAGAGCAGAATCAACGCCAGCGTTGGTTGTTGGTCACGATGATGGGCAAACTCAGTCTGTGGATCGGATTATCCGGTCTTTGTCTGATTGCGATACTGTCCGGTATTCTGGTGTATCAGGGCAAGATGATAGCCGACCGTTATCAGGAAATTCAGCAGTTAGATCAGAGCGTGCTGGAGATGAACGAATACACAGGGAAAGGGCTTTCGGTAATGACGGACGACAAAAAGAAAAACCAGTATTACCTGATTTTGCCGAAATCCGCGTACAACGTGGGCACACCGTATCAGAGCCAGAACGGTCATACCGTCATCAAATATCAGACCAAATAACCCCTTTAAACGTCCCTGACAACGATACAGCGACGTTTTCTCAACGCAGGAATTCCTCTCATGACGGAAATGGAGAAACAGCTCCTGAACGCACTGGAGAGCTTACAGCACAGTTACGCACAACAGCAGAGCGAATGGCAGAGCAGTTACGCCAGCTTACAGAGCATGTTCGACACTACCTTGAATCATTACACGCAAAATCAGCACGAAAACGCCCAGCTGAGAGAGCAAGTGACACGCTTACAACAACAAGTCGAGGACTTGAACAGGCAAGTCATCAGTTTGAGCGACAAGCTGCCCCTGTTATTGCGGTAGCCGAACATAAACTGGCAGAACAACGACGAACCGAACGGGAACAACAGCGACAACAACAAAAAACGCGTAGCCGTGATGATGGTTTTGGGATGGGATTTTAAAAACGGGTGTGAAAACACGAAATTAGCGGACAAAGATGACAAGTTAGCCCTGTTCGGTGTAATTTAACCGCAATAGAAAAAACAAAGCCCCGACATTCATGCTCTATCTTGGCGGATGTACATGAACAATCAGGGCTAGGTATCGAAACCTTAGAGAGATATTAGCACATGAACGGTGTAAAACAACAGCCCCGCCATAAGGCTGGGAGTCTTGACTAACCACGCATTAGCGTTATTTAACGAACGTCTCCCCCATAAACCGTATTATTCGGATGATTTGCAATTTGGTGTGCGTATTGCCGCCAAAGATCGCGCTATTCTCGCCAAATATATCCAGTTTAACCAACCTCACGCCCAATTTTGGCTGGGATTTGATGTTGACCGTCAGGGGGCAGCCTTAGATTGGAGTGACCGGAATGCTCCTGCACCTACGTTTACCATCATGAACCCGAAAAACGGGCATGCTCATCTGCTTTATGGGTTGGAGACTGCTATTCGCACTGCGCCTGACGGACGTATTAAACCTCTCAAATACGCGGCAGCCGTTGAAAATGCACTGCGCAAAAAGCTGGATGCGGATATCGGGTATTCAGGACTGATTTGTCAGAATCCCAATCATGAACACTGGCAGGTCAATGCGTGGCAAACTGAGCTGTATACGTTGGACTGGCTCGCAGATTCACTGGATTTAACCTCTGCCAATGACAAAGAAATCATCACTGATTATGGTTTAGGGCGTAATTGTCAGTTATTTGAACAGACTCGTAAATGGGCATATCGGGCGATACGTCAGGGGTGGCCAGCTTATGAGCAGTGGTTACAAGCCTGTATTGAACGGACTAAAGCATATAATATTCGATTCTTAACACCACTTGATGAAAATGAAGTGTTAAGTGTAGCTAAAAGTATTGCTAAGTGGACTTATTCTAAGTTTAGTAAAGCATCATTTAATGAATATGTAATTAGGACTCATACTTCTGAAATTCAAAAAAATAGAGGCAAAATAGGTGGTAAGATAAGTAGAGGCGGAGGAAGGCCAAAAGGTAGTATTTCTCTCAATTCGATTAATTCACAAGAGAAATGGATAGAGTTGGGTATTAGCCGAAGTACATACTATAGGCGTTATCACAAGGGTTAATTATGTTTTGTCAGGTAAAAAATATTTTAGGAAATCCAGCTTACGAAAATGAAAATGTCATAATTTATGGTATGGATTGCTTAGAGGGAATGAGGAAAATTCCTAGTGAAATTATTGATTTATCAGTGACTTCACCGCCCTATAATATAGGTAAGGAATACGAGGATATACTATCCGTTGATGAATATATTTTATGGTGTTCTGAATGGATGTCTGAATTACATCGTTTGTCAAAAAAAGATGGCTCTCTTTGGCTAAATGTTGGTTATTTAGAAGTTGAGAACAAAGGACTAGCAGTTCCAATTCCGTATTTGTTATGGGATAAAACGGAATTTTATCTTATACAAGAGGTTGTTTGGAATTATTCAGCTGGAGTGGCTTGTAAAAAAAGACTATCTCCAAGAAATGAAAAGATTCTATGGTATGTAAAAAACCCAGAGAATTATAAATTCAATTTGGATGAAATTAGAGATCCAAATGTAAAATATCCTAATCAGAAGAAAAATGGAAAATTGAAATGTAACCCGCTAGGTAAAAATCCATCTGATGTATGGCAAATATCAAAGGTTACTTCGGGTAAAAATAGATCATCAAAAGAAAGGATGGATCACCCAGCTCAGTTCCCATTGGAAATGATAGACCGAATCATAAAAGCAGGAAGCAACCCTGGGGATACTATAATTGACCCTTTTATGGGGTCAGGTACAACTGCTATATCAGCATTAAAGAACGGTCGCAAGGTTATAGGTTTTGAAAAAAATAGCGACTATATAAATATAATCGCTAATAGAATTGATGATTATTATTTAAACGAATCTCAAAATTTACTTTTGGAAGAGAGTTTTTAATTTATAATTATAAGCGTCAGGTGATAATCTAGCCTGTTGACCTGACGCTGCTTTTTGAGCAATCCAATCAGTATGATCTAACCAACCAAATCTAATTATATTTATAGTCGGTTTTTCCACATCTTTTTTAGGGGTGGTAAAATTGATTGTTATATAAAATCCATTTTTACTTTTTTTGTCGTTACTTGTTTCTTGAGCGTAGCTCCGATTGCCAAATATTTGATTCTTATTTGATGAGGTTTTTACCTCGGTCGAATAATAATCATTACCTAAGCAGACTAAATCTTTTTCTTTAGAGGTAACATCTCTTCTCCACATCGAAGGATGTTTTTTCTCTATTTCTGCTGGAATTAATTCATGTAATAAAAAACCTATAATTTGAGGTGCTGGGAATATATCAGTTCCTATTTTTAATCTAGCCTTACCTATTTCTGTATTAAACATGTCATCCCAAGCAGATAAGCAAATGTCTACTATTTCTTCCTCAGTTAGAGGATGGTTTTTTATCAATGACTCTGTAATTTCTTTCCATTCATGTAAGGGTTTATCTTTGTACGGGTAAGGATTATTTAACATTTTATTCCCTCTATTAAATTCGAGGGTGATATTTCAAGAGCTTTAGATATTTTTAGAAGGTTAAGAAAACTGATGTTTCTCTCTCCTCTTTCAACAGAGCTAATATAAGTTCTATGTAACATTGAACGAAAGGCTAGCTCCTCTTGAGATATCCTCAAAAGGTGTCTGGCATTTCTAATGTTTTCACCCAACGAAACTAAGTTTTTATCCATACCCTCAAACTTATAGTCTGTAGACTTTTAGTCTACAGACTATAAGTTTCATTAATCCGTTGAGACAAAAACAAGCCTATATCAGATAACAGCCCTCCTTATGGGGGCTTTCTTTTGCCTAAATCCTAAAGGTCAGCTACAATCTAAATGTATTTAAGCCAGTACACACAAAGTCCCCTCTGTCGAGTGGC
>NZ_JAMPSW010000156.1:0-3659 GCF_028484855.1 Providencia sp. PROV033
GCAGAGCATCAACAACGCTATCCGAGAGCAGAACCAACGACAGCGTTGGCTGTTGGTTACGATGATGGGCAAACTCAGTCTGTGGATCGGGTTATCCGGTCTTTGTCTGATAGCGATACTGTCCGGCATTCTGGTGTATCAGGGCAAGATGATAGCCGATCGTTATCAGGAAATTCAGCTGTTAGATCAGAGCGTACTGGAGATGAACGAATACACAGGGAAAGGGCTTTCGGTAATGACGGACGACAAGAAGAAAAACCAGTATTACCTGATTCTACCGAAATCGGCGTACAACGTGGGCGCCCCGTATCAGAGCAAGAACGGTCATACCGTCATCAAATATCAGACCAAATAACCCCTTTAAATGCCCCTGACAACGATACAGCGGCGTTTTCTCAATGCAGGAATTCTTCTCATGACAGAAATGGAGAAACAGCTCCTGAGCGCACTGGAGAGCTTACAGCACAGTTACGCGCAACAGCAGAGCGAATGGCAGAGCAGTTACGCCAGCTTACAGAGCATGTTCGACACTACCTTGAATCATTACACGCAAAATCAGCACGAAAACGCCCGGCTGAGCGAGCAAGTGACACGCTTACAGCAACAAGTCGAGGACTTGAACAGGCAAGTCATCAGTTTGAGCGAAACGCTTCCCCAGTTATTGCGGTAGCGGAGCATAAACGTGCAGAGCAACGACGAACCGAATTAGAACAACAGCGACAACGACAGAAAACGCGCAGCCGTGATGATGGTTTTGGGATGGGATTTTGAAAACAGGCGTGAAAACACGAAATTAGCGGACAAAGATGACAAGTTAGCCTTGTTCGGTGTAACTTAATCGCAGCAGAAAAAACAAAGCCCCGATATTCATGAATCAATCTTGGCGGATGACATGAACAATCAGGGCTAGGCATAAAAACCTTAGAGAGATATTAGCACATGAACGGTGTAAAACAACAGCCCCGCCATAAGGCTGGGCGTCTTGACTAACCACGCATTAGCGTTATTTAACGAACGTCTCCCTCATAAACCGTATTATTCGGATGATTTGCAATTTGGTGTGCGTATTGCTGCCAAAGATCGCGCCATTCTCGCCAAATATATCCAGTTTAACCAACCTCACGCCCAATTCTGGCTGGGATTTGATGTTGACCGTCAGGGGGCAGCTTTAGACTGGAGTGACCGAAACGCGCCAGCTCCTACTTTTACTATCATGAACCCGAAAAACGGGCACGCCCATCTGCTTTACGGACTGGAAACGGCGATTCGCACAGCACCCGATGGAAGAATTAAACCCCTCAAATACGCAGCAGCGGTTGAAAATGCGTTACGTAAAAAATTGGATGCAGATATTGGTTATTCAGGGCTGATTTGTCAGAACCCCAATCATGAACACTGGCAGGTTAACACGTGGCAGACTGAGTTGTATACGCTGGATTGGCTTGCAGATTATCTCGATTTAACTTCGGCCAATGACAAAGAAATCATTACCGATTATGGATTAGGGCGGAATTGTCAGTTGTTTGAACAAACCCGTAAATGGGCTTACAGAGCTATTCGACAAGGCTGGCCTGCATATGAACAGTGGTTACAAGCCTGTTTTGAACGTGCTAAAGCGTATAACCTTCAATTTTTAATGCCACTCGATGAAAAAGAGGTTTTGGGAGTAGCTAAAAGTATAGCCAAATGGACACATTCTAAATTCAGTCAGGAGTCTTTTAAGGATTATGTGGCAAGAACTCACACCTCTGATATTCAATCTATTAGAGGTAAGAAAGGAGGCCTTTTAGGTGGTGGAGTAGCCAAAAAAGGAGGGAGGCCTAATGTTCAAGGAACCCCGTGGTGTGAATTGGGAATTAGCCGCGCATCTTGGTATAGAAAATTCTACATAAAAAAATAATCATCTATATATTTTGCATTTTATATGCGGAGGTATTTTTTTTATTTTTGTATGTCTAATATCAATAAATCCATTAACCAGTAAACTATTTGGTAACTTTTTTATTTCTGTCTTGCTTAAATCAAGGAAGCAATCGATCGTTAAATTTCTATTTAATCGTTTGATTTTTAACTTATAAAAACTAACTCCTTCTTGTATGGTTATGTTTTTACCTATCTTACTTATGTTTGTCCCATCTAAATAAAGCGGGCCTTTTATTTTTAAATTATCAGGTAATTTTTTTATCTTACTACCTCCAAATATTATTGTGTTACCAATGGTTAAGTTTGATGGTAATTTTTTTAATTTAGAGTTTCTAATGACAAGGCTATCTTTTATTATTAAGTTCTTAGGTAGTTTTTTTATTTTTGATGATGTTAGATAGACTGTTCCTGATATTGTAACATTTTTTCCTATTTTTTTTATTTGTGTTTTTTCAAGGTTTAAATTTCCACCTATGTATGTATATTTTGGTATTTTCTTTACTTTAGTTTCTTGTAGGTATAAATTACCATTAATTATAATGTCACGTGGTATTTTTTTTATTTTTGAACCTCTGATATCCAAATCACCATCAATGACCATATGTCTAGGTAAGCTTGTTAAGCTTGAGTTAGATAGTGTCAGGTTGTTGTCTATAAAGATGGTATCGTTTCTTATCGAGTATTTTATTTCTTTTGATTTTGATTTTTTCTGTATTCTGTCAATGTTTATCTTTTTTATTTCTAGGAGTAGTAATTTTATTTTTTTAGAATTAAACATCAATTTGCCTTTCTCAGTTTTTTTAATTTAAAAAAAGAAAGCTTGGATGCTTTCTTTTTGTTTGTTTATTCTTCTTCAATGAATATTGACCATGAGTAATTCACTCTATCTTCATTCCACTTATATCCACATATAAATGTCTCATAGTCATCAAAAAACACTTTAGCAGCTATATCAACGATGAATCTATCATTTAATTCAGTTGCTTTTCCTATGAATGTACAACCAGATAGTTTCTTTAACTCTATGAGAAATTTTTGTTCAAAGTAAGATAGCTCAAATTTTATCAGTTCATCCGTAATAATAACATTATTAACCTTAGATGAATCATCTCCTGATTCTGAAAATCCAATACCAAAAGAAGAGTATTTTTTAGTTTCCATTATTTTTACTCACTTTCATCTTCATCTTCATCTTCATTATTTTCAGATTGTGAGTTTATATATAGGGAAGAGTTTTGGAATAGAATATATCCTTCTGGTTTTTTTACAGAGTGGTCACTTAACACATTAATAACTGATAACTGCCAGTCCTCATCATCATTTTCAACTTCCATATATTCAAACCAACGTTCAAATATTTCACGTTTAAAAAATGCTTGTGTTATTTTTCCACCATCTTTCTCAAACCATTGCAGTAGCTTAAAGGTTGCAATATAGGTTGAACCCTTATGATAAAGCTCAGCAAAGTGCATTGTTAACTCATGTTCTATCCGAGCATTTAGTTTTTTCATAGATATCTCAATTATAAAAACCGTTATAGATGTAAAATTCTTTTCTGCGATAAGAATCTTATATCTATAACATTCTCTGTGTCTAGTTTTTTTTGAGACATAACTAAGCCTATATCAGATAACAGCCCTCTTTCAGGAGGGCTTTGTTTTGCTTAAACTCCAAAGACAAGATACAATCTAAATACCTTTAAGCCAGTACACACGAAGTCCCCTCTATTGAGTGGA
>NZ_JAMPSW010000157.1:0-4726 GCF_028484855.1 Providencia sp. PROV033
CGACTAGGGTTAGTGAGCGTAGCCAACGCAGCTACAGCGTGAAGTATGACGAGTATTAATTTTCAGAGCATAACCAAGCAGCCCCTCGCACCCCACTCGAATCCCCATGCTCCGCTTTCCTGATTGGCGTATCAAACTCTCTACCGAACACCCATTGACGTATTTTCTCTGGCAGTTTTTCATATAGCTCATCAACATTACTCATTCCACCACCTAACACGATGACATCGGGATCGAGCATGTTGACGGCTTGAGCAAGTGCTTTGGCAAGGCGATTTTGGTAATTTTCGAAGGCTTTTATCGCATGCTTGTTGCCATTTTGCGCCAATTGAATAATTTCTGTTCCCGTCTTAGATTCTCCGGCTCGCTTTTTATAGTCCGCCATAAAACCTGTTCCAGAAACAAACTGTTCTGTGCAGCCATTGAGCCCGCAATAACATTTTTCCCCTGCAAGAAACAGCCTATCTTGGTCATCTTGCCACGGTAAAGGATTGTGTCCCCATTCCCCCGCGACCCCATTACCGCCAGAATGAACTTGACCATTGATGGCGATCCCTGCACCGCATCCAGTTCCAATGATTACGGCAAACACCACTTTAGCACCAGCTCCAGCACCATCCACCGCCTCTGAAACCGCAAGACAGTTCGCGTCATTGGCCATTTTGACAGGACGACCTAAGCAGTGAGCTAAATCCTTATCGAAAGGTTGTCCATTTAACCATGTTGAGTTAGCGTTTTTCACTTTTCCCGTAATCGGAGAAAGTGTTCCGGGGATCCCTAAACCAACGCTCCCAGTTTGCCCTGTTGCCGCTTCTGCATCATTCACTAAACGCTTAATCGCATCGAGTGTTCCTTGGTAATCACCACGTGGTGTGGGTGTACGCTGGCGAAATAAGATATTGCCGCCATCATCCAACGCAACCACTTCAATTTTTGTACCACCTAAATCAATACCTATTCTCATCATGGCACTCACTTATTATCCATTTGTCATTTAATTACCTGTCTACATTATTAGACTCCCTTTATAGAAAGTAAAACCTGTAAAGCATCCGGCATTTTTTTTCGCTTAATAACAGACAATTCGCTATCATGTCCGCCTTGCTAAACATGTTTTTAATGACAAAGGTAGGTTTTTCATGTGGTTCAAGAATATATTGGTCTATCGCCTGAATCGGGATTTGGCACTCTCCGCGGATGATCTGGAAAGACAACTTGCGCCGCTCGCTTATACCCCTTGTGGAAGCCAAGACATGATGAAAACGGGTTGGGTACCTCCAATGCGTGGTGCCGATGCTCTCACCCATGCTGCTAATAACCAAATTCTCATTTGTGCTAAAAAAGAAGACAAAATGCTGCCATCGCCAGTGATTAAGCAAGCATTACAAGAGAAAATTGAAAAATTAGAGGCAGATCAAGGTCGCCAACTGAAGAAAACCGAAAAAGCATCTTTGAAAGATGAAGTCGTGCATGACTTACTGCCGCGAGCCTTCAGTAAATTCAGCAAAACCTACATTTGGATTGATACCGTTAATCAACTCATTATCGTCGATGCTGCCAGTGCTAAACGTGCCGAAGATAATTTAGCATTATTACGTAAAAGCCTAGGTTCGCTTCCTGTTGTACCGCTCACATTTAAAGACCCAATTGAACTCACATTAACTGAATGGGTACGCTCAGGTGCATTACCTCAAGGCTTTGCAGCTATGGATGAAGCTGAGTTAAAAGCGATTTTAGAAGAAGGCGGGATTATTCGTTGTAAGAAGCAAGACCTGATTTCTGACGAAATTGCTACACACATCGAAGCGGGTAAGTTAGTCACAAAACTCTCATTGGATTGGGAAGAGCGCGTACAATTTATGTTGTCCGATGACGGCTCCCTGAAAAAATTAAAATTCAGTGACAAACTTAAAGAACAAAATGACGATATTCCAAAAGACGATTTTGCTCAAAAATTTGATGCCGATTATATTTTAATGACAGGCGAGCTCAGTGCCTTGATTGCTCGTCTCATTGACGTTCTCGGCGGTGAAGCCGAACATTAATATTATTTAGCTTTTCGTCCTGACCTCACGATGGCAACACACATTCTCGCATGTTGCCATTTTCTTTTTAGACCCTGCTTGCAGAGCCACAATTAAGTCATTGACTGCCTCCCTAATCTCTGGTTGATTAAATTACATCCTTGCAACAAATCAGTAGCAATCTTGATTATTTAATAACAACAACTAATGCAGCTTCTCAATGAAGTTTTGGTCAATATTCGAGCGAAGGAATGGTTATGATAGAATTCATCGAGCCAGAAGTGGATGAAAACTCAGTCGTCTCCTTACAGAAAGTGACGGCAGAAAATTTTTCAGAAATTTGTTTACTGAGTCATACACTCAGTGAGGCACAACGTAGCATGGTGGCAGACAATGCTTATTCAATGGTCGAAGCCCAATTCTCAGATTGTGCTTGGTACAGAGGCATTTATGCGGATGATATCCCTGTAGGATTCATTATGCTGCATTCAGGCTTAGATGATGATGAACTTGAATATGATGGCATTATGTTATGGCGATTTATGATTGCAGAACCTTACCAAAAATTAGGTTTTGGTCGCGAAGCATTGATTCAAGTGATCCGTTATTTAAAAAAGAAAGGCTACCCTCGACTGTATAATAGCTGTGGCGAAGGTGAAGAAAGCCCCTTTGAGTTTTACCAAAAACTCGGTTTTATCCCAACAGGTGGCTATATTGACGATGAATGCGAACTGGTGCTCGATATTGCCAGCTGGCAAGATACGGAAGAGTAAATAACATGAAGGCGGGTTAACCCCGCCTTACCTATCACTATTTTTGAATTAAATAGCGAATTGTTGGTCCATCTTGCTGAATATCCAATACTTTATAGCCATAGTTTTTAGCATCTAACGGGATATTATTGATAGATTGAGGGCAATCACTCACCACTTCTAATATCTCTCCAGCTTTTAACGATGGCATAGCTTCAAGCGTTGCAACCGCAGGATATGGGCAAGGTTCACCCACCATATCTAATCGATAATCCGGCACTATTTCTTTATGGCTCATGCAGCCTCCACGGAAGTATTCGCAAGTTTTTGCGCGCGTTTACGGAAGAAATGTTTTTCCCATACCAGCATCAAAATAAATGCAATAGCTAATAAAACGTATGTGACAAGCAACCCGCCCTGTGGCCCAAATGTTTCCAGCAGGTTCACTTTGTCAAAGTCAGTTGCTAACCATGGACCTAAATCATCCCAGTAGTAAGCCAAGATAGTCGCACCGATAATATTACCGAAACCAACCCACCAGTAATGAACTTGACCTTCTACTGCACGATACATCCAACCGGTTTCACAGCCACCAGCCAGCACAATACCAAAGCCAAACAGTAACCCACCAATCACGGCATTCGGACCTGCCCACATGATTTTTGGTGTAGCCCCCAGTTGAACATAGCTGAAGATACCAATTGCACTCACCGCCATCCCAATAATAATCGCTTTCGCCATATGGGTACGACCCGTGATCCATAAATCACGAAATGCCGATGTGAAGCAGATTTGAGCTCGTTCAATCAATAAACCAAAACCGATCCCACAGAGGATTGCAAAGCCCATTACAGGTGCATCTAGAAGCGTATAAAAGCCCCATGCCATCGCAATAGCAAAGATAGCCATACCGAGTTTAAAACGTTTTTTAGCGGTATTAGGATTTTGAGTTAATGGGGATGCCGTTGACACTTTTTTTAGTTTTACCGCAATACGAAACATCGGTAACAGCGTAAATTTGGCACCAAAATATGATCCGGCCGCCGTTGCGACAGCAAAGAACCATGCATGCAACGAGAATTGAGGGATACCAGTAAAGAAAGCCGCTAAGTTACATCCCATCGCTAGACGGGCGCCAAATCCAGCGATAATACCGCCAAGGATAGCTTGGAATATACGGATGCGATGTTGTGGCATGCGAATTTTCACGTTATTTGCCCAGAGCGCCGCGGCAAAACAACCTGCAAACATACCGATAATCATCACGCCATCAATTCTATCTAGGGGTGAACCTTGGAAACCAATAACTTTGAAGTAACCCCACTCTTCTGGATGAGCACCAAATAACTGCATGATGTGTCCACCCCAGCGAGTAAATTCACCAGTTACCGCCCAAAATGTTCCCGTTAAGCCAAAATAATACGTCGATAAAATACCTGCTGCGATCACCGCAGGCAACGGTTTCCAAAAACCGATGAGATAGTGAGATTTAAACTCAGACCAAGTCATTTTTACTTCCAAAGTGATTCAAGCCAGTACCTGGCAAAGAATTCCGCCGTTGTATGATATGTTGATAAAAGCCCCACAGCGAAGAGGTGCACATCATACTCTGTTACTTTTTATCATTAAATAACAAACTGTGAATATTCTTAGAAAAATTGATTTAGATTCAAGCTTTACTCTGAGTCTATTGCGTATTTTTTCACATGAAATCTGATCACATACTCAGCATTTTTCTAGTAAAAAAACTAAAAAAAACGCCATCTTAAGGATGGCGCATGGAAATGTAGTCTTATATTATTTATAGAGGAGTATAATATGAAATTATTTTTTATTACATCTTTGCTGTGTAGTCTAAAGTCAGCCCATTTGACTTCAGTAATAACATTCAAAATCCACTTCTAACAACTTAATACGATACATTCGAGTCTGACTGGTTATATTTATTTT
>NZ_JAMPSW010000158.1:0-4606 GCF_028484855.1 Providencia sp. PROV033
AGTTTCAGCTAACAAATCGTATAACGAATTCAAAACTCAGCCAGTACTAAGCGAAAAAGAAAACTTAGCGGTATTGGAAGAGAAATATAATGCCTTTGTCGTCACATTAAATGCATTGAAAGGCAATCTTGATAACAACGATGTTGCAGCTTATATCAATCTGCCAGCACAACAAAACCAAGATGAATTAATCAGTGTTATTAATAACTACCTCTCTGTTTTAAACGACGAAAGCAACGCTTCTATTGCGGATGCAAGATTTTATAACCAATTTGCATGGGGCTCATTCTTCACCGTGATTGTCATTATTTTCGGTGTGATTGCCGTTGTACACCTATGGTTAAAACGTAAAGTCATTTCACCATTAAACAGCATGAGTGAACACTTTATGCACGTTGCGGAAGGGAAACTAAATCAGAATATTGAAATTAATTTCCGTGATGAAATCGGTGATGTATTCGAAAAATTAAAAGTCATGCAGCAGTCACTGGCAAAAACCGTCACCTCTATTCGTTCTAATACAGACCAAATGTATACGGGTATTCGTGAGATTGCTTTAGGGAATAATAATTTATCATCAAGAACAGAACAGCAGGCTGCCTCGTTAGAAGAGACGGCGGCGAGCATGGAAGAATTAACGGCGACGGTGAAACAAAACGCGGATAACGCCCGTCAAGCTAGTGAACTTGCAGTAAGTGCATCGCGTACGGCGACCAAAGGCGGTGAAATCACGGAAGGTGTGATTGACACCATGACTGCAATTTCGAACAGCTCTCAGAAAATTAGCGCCATTATCAGTGTTATTGATGGCATCGCTTTCCAGACCAATATTCTTGCATTGAATGCAGCAGTAGAAGCGGCGCGTGCGGGTGAGCAAGGTCGTGGATTCTCGGTAGTTGCAGGTGAAGTTCGCGCATTAGCACAGCGAAGCGCTGAAGCGGCGAAAGAGATTAAAGGCTTGATTGACGAATCGGTTGGACGCGTGAACCAAGGTTCTCAGTTGGTGAATGAAGCAGGTCAAACTATGAATGAATTGGTTGCCGCCGTTAATCAGGTGACCGAATTGATGGGCAACATTGCGTCTGCATCGAATGAACAGAGCCGAGGTATTGAGCAAGTCGCGATTGCGGTAACCCAAATGGATTCTGTTACACAACAAAACGCCGCATTAGTAGAGCAATCAACGAGTGCAACAGCGGCACTTGAAGACCAAGCCAATAATCTGGTCGAGACAGTGGAGTTTTTCGAATTACCAGAACAATCCACCCGAGTTAGACGGTAATGGGTATCCACGCAATAGCGTGAATAATGAAGTCTCAATCTAGATAACGTGAGTTGGGGGGAGACGGTTAGCTAGACAATTCACAAGTTAGACGATGATAGTTAGGCAGCCACTTTCGGCTGCCTCGCCGGTTTTTATTGAATAGGACGACAAGTACGATGCTATTAGTACCACAGATAGAACCTTTGACTGATGACGAGTTTGGTCGGGTTTGTCGATTTATTCATAAAAAGTCTGGAATAGTCCTTACGATGAATAAGAAAAATATGGTCTATAACCGCTTATTAAAGCGTTTACGTGACTGTAATATCGACAATTTTTCTGACTACTTACTAATGTTAGAACGTGAACCGTTGAATGCGGAATGGCAAGCATTCATCAATGCACTGACCACAAACTTAACGGCATTCTTTCGAGAGCCTCACCACTTTGCGACATTGACGGATTTTTTAAAAAGCCGCCGAAATAGCAATATCAATATTTGGTGTTCGGCCTCTTCGACAGGGGAAGAACCTTATTCTATCGCCATGACAGTGAGTGATGTTCTGGGGGCAAACGCCATCAATGCCAAGGTCGTTGCCAGCGATATTGACACGGAAGTATTAGAGAAAGCGAAGCAAGGGATCTATCGAATCGAAGAGCTCAAAACCCTGACAGCACTCCAACGGCAGCGCTACTTCATGAAAGGGGTGGGTGAATACGAAGGGTGTGCTCGCGTAAAACCCGCTCTTAGCAACATGATTGAGTTTCGTTACTTAAACCTGACTGAAGGCGATTGGCAATTACAACATCGCTTCGATGCGATTTTTTGTCGTAACGTCATGATTTATTTTGACAAGGAAATGCAGATAAAACTGCTAGAGCGCTTTGCGCCACTGCTCAAGCCGGATGGCTTATTGTTTATTGGTCACTCTGAAAATATTTCGCAATTGACAAAACAGTTCGTGATCAATGGGCAGACCGTCTACAGCTTAGCGTCGGCGAGGAGAGGACAATGAAAAAAATAAAAGTATTGTGCGTCGATGACTCTGCACTAATGCGCCAATTGATGCGTGAAATTATCAACAGTCACTCTGATATGGAAGTGGTCGACACGGCGCCAGATCCGTATGTTGCTCGGGATTTGATTAAGCAACTGGAGCCAGATGTTATTACCCTCGATGTTGAAATGCCGAGAATGGATGGGATTGATTTCTTAGAAAAATTGATGCGGCTACATCCAATTCCGGTCGTCATGGTATCCACATTAACCTCTAAAGGTTCTGAAGTGACATTAAAGGCTTTAGAGCTGGGCGCTGTGGATTTTGTGACAAAGCCACAAATTGGTATTCGCGAAACCATGATGAGTTATCGCGATATGATCGGTGAAAAAACTCGCGCAGCGGCGATGTCTAAAATGTCGCAGCGTAACCGTTTTGCTCGAACAGAGAAAAAAGTCGCAGAGCCGACGACTCTAGCTAAACCTCTGACGCCATACGTGTGCAACAACCGCGTGATAGCAGTGGGCGCATCAACCGGTGGAACAGAAGCAATCCGTCAATTTTTAGAGATGCTGCCTAGAGAGTGCCCTCCTGTGGTGATCACTCAGCATATGCCTGCAGGCTTCACCCGCTCTTTTGCTGAACGTTTAAATAAACTGTGTGCACTCACGGTTAAAGAGGCAGAGCACAACGAAGTTTTACAAAAAGGCTGTGCGTATATCGCGCCGGGTGATTCACATATGCTGATTGCCGATAAAGGCAAAGGCTACCAAGTGGTGTTGGAGCAGAGCGATCCGGTTAACCGCCATCGTCCTTCCGTTGATGTGCTATTTGACTCAGTCGCTAAGCATGTCGGACGTAAATGTATTGGTATTTTGTTGACGGGGATGGGAATGGATGGTGCCAAAGGCCTACTCAACCTGCGTCAACAAGGGGCTTTCACTTACGCTCAAAATGAAAGTAGCTGTGTAGTATTTGGTATGCCACGTGCCGCAATCGAAATGAATGCGGCAGATGAAGTGCTGGATCTACTGAAAATTGCCCCTAGCGTATTAACAAAACTTTCTACTGTTACCGTTTAGTGGTGGCAGTTTATTTATCATTGTATTTTTGAAGGAGTGATTATGGCCGCTAAAGATCTGAGTTTTCTGGTTGTCGATGACTTTTCTACTATGCGTCGCATCGTCCGTAACTTATTAAAAGAACTTGGTTTTAACAAAATTGAAGAAGCGGAAGATGGCGTTGATGCCCTCGAAAAAATCCGTGCTGGGAATATTGATTTTGTGGTTGCAGACAGGAATATGCCAAACATGGATGGTTTAGAGTTACTTAAAACCATTCGTGGTGATGATGCACTAAAACATATCCCTGTCTTAATGGTGACCGCAGAAGCGAAAAAAGAAAACATCATTGCGGCAGCACAAGCTGGTGCAAGCGGCTATGTTGTGAAACCGTTTACCGCCGCTATCCTCGAAGAAAAATTAAATAAAGTATTTGAAAAAATGGGGCTGCAATAATCGCGGGCGGTAAAGGAGACAGTGATGATTGAACAAGTAGCAATGAATGGCAGCCGTAGTGGCACTGGCAACGAAGATCTAAAACACGTCATTACACGCATTGGAACTCTGATGAGAACCTTACGTGAAAGTATGCGTGAGTTGGGTCTTGAGAAAAGTGTTCAGCAGGAAGTAGCAAGTATACCAGATGGTAAAGATCGCCTGCGTTATATTGCCCAAATGACAGCCCAAGCGGCAGAAAAAACACTCAACGGCATTGATATTATCAAGCCGTTGCAAGTGGACATGAACAAAAATGCAATCGCGTTGCAGCAGCAGTGGGAAGAAGCCGCCTCTGGTGAGGTATCATCAGAGTTGCGCGAATCTACGTAAGCCTTTTTAGGTCAAGTTATTCAAGATAGCGAAGTGACTAAAGCTGAATTACTAGAAATCATGATGGCGCAAGACTTCCAAGACTTAACGGGTCAAGTCGTCAAAAAAATGATGGAAGTGGTTGAAGAAGCAGAGAAACAGCTATTAGCGTTGCTGATGGAAAATACACCACCAGAAATGCGAGTGAAAACTCAAAGTGAAAGCCTGCTCAATGGTCCTCAGATTAATAAAGAAGGTGTGAATGTGATGGCATCACAGTCGCAGGTGGATGATCTGTTAGATGAATTAGGTTTCTAATTCGTTCGCTTCTTCGTGATATTTTGAGCTATAGCGTTATTGGCTGAGTTTGCCTTCTTGCTATGGCTCAAATTATTTAGGGTAGTTGTGCATCATTATTTTATTCGCGATTTTTAATCAAAACCCATTGACCAGTAGGTCTATCGCACTTTTGATTT
>NZ_JAMPSW010000159.1:0-4518 GCF_028484855.1 Providencia sp. PROV033
AAAAAATCCATGGATACTATCGCACAACATCTTGGTGTTTCCCGTGCGTCTGTTTATTTGTACGCCAAGAAAGACAGTTAAGACTCCCAGATAGCTTTTCCTTGCCAAAATTCATCAATAGATACGAGGAAATAGTTCACGTTTAACGGTCGGTCAATAACGTTGGGTGGGATAAAAAGCACAAACAGATGATTATTGGTATGAAAGTTCGCGCAATATCGGGTACAACTGCTTTTGTTGTATGGCTGTACCCACTAACAAAGCCCCCAGCGGGTAAATACCTTTCCCCTTCAATTTTGCTGAAAAAGGTTTATTAGGTTGCTTGAACTACTTTGTTTATCATTGATAAACAAAAGTAAATGGAGCTTAAATTAATAGTGATTGTTTTTTTTAGCACTCGCCTTTCTCGCTGAGTTATTGCATAAATAACTATCACCAAAAATAGGGAAATAAAATGACAGAGACAACACCATTATCATTGTATTACGACACGTTTGGTCAACCTGCTAATCCAGCCGTCATCCTTATCGCTGGTTTAGGTGGGCATAATATTAGTTGGACCTCGGAATTTTGCCAACAAATTGCCGACGCTGGTTTTTATATTATTCGCCCCGATAACCGCGATGCCGGCTTATCACCACATTTAGATAATTATCCACCACTGAATATCGAAGAGTTATCCGAACGCTTACAACGTGGTGAACAGGTTGATGTTCCCTACACCTTATTTGAGATGGCAGATGATATCATTGGATTGTTAGATCAATTATCGATTGAAAAAGCCCATGTTGTCGGTCGCTCAATGGGCGGCATGATAGCGCAAGTGGTTGCATCAAAAGTACCAGAGCGTATTCTTTCGCTCTGCCCAATTATGTCATCAACGGGTAACCCTCAGTTACCGCAAGGCGAACCGGACGTCATGCAAATGTTGATGTCACCGGGTGTTGATCCTAAGCAGGACTTTGAAGGCTATATTGCGGGGCAAATTGCATTTAATCGCCGGATCGCCTCGACTTGTGTTCCATTTGATGAAGAAAATTGCCGTAATTATCTTGTACAAGCCTTCCAGCGTAACTATTCTCCTGAAGGCACTAAGCGACAGCTCGCTGCCGTTGCAGTAACTGGAGATTTAAGACCACATTTAAGCACAATTACCGCGCCAACATTAGTGATCCACGGCTCTGCTGACCCGCTATTTCCGGTCACTTCTGGGCAAGATATTTTCGACAATATTGAAACGGCTAAATTAGAAGTGATTGAAGGCATGGGGCACGATACCCCATCCGCATTAAATCCTCAAATTGCCGAAATGATCATTGAGAATATGCAAGACAATTAATAAAAATAGGATGACATTAAGCGCCCAGATCGTGGCGCTTTTTTATGAATAAAAGGCGCTAATTATAACCAACCTTGCTTTTTATGCTGCGCGCATATTGGGCATAGGGTTTCTTGTGAGGTCCATGTGGAAAATGGCAACTGGCACTTTTGGCATGTCCCGTCATAATAATGGAACTGGGTAGGTTCACTATTTTTCGCAACATGTGCATGAACATGGATAGATTGTGGAAAACAAACAACTTGGCAGCTCATACACCCCGTACAGCGCTTATCGTCTATGCTAAATTGATGATTTTCAATTTCAATGGCTTGTTCATCACACACTTTGGCACAGGCACCACACAAAATACAACTTGCCGTATCTAATTCAACATGAAACCAGCTATCTTCAGGATAAAACTGTTTTCTGGCATTTAAACCTGTCTTTACCTTACCGCTGTCTAAGGGCTGATTATCTAGTTTTTGACGAAAAAGCATTCTACGACGCCCGCTGTCCACTTCGGCAGGTTCCGTGATCATCAAGCGCCAAATAGGCTCTTGCAACGTTTCCAGTTTTAAATTTAATGCCGCTAACGCAGGCAGCCATTTATCGACTAATGGTCTGGGGATCTGCATGCCTCTAATTGCATATTGACGATGCCAAACAATCAATTCTTCTGGACTGGCGAGTGGCTCATCATGACTGATAACAAGAACGCCATTTTGGTAGGTTCGTTCGTGAGGTTCAATATTTTCAATTGCATCGACTGGACACGTAAACAGGCAGTTACCACATTGATAACATAGCTCATTATCAATTTTGGCATCCATAAAACCGAAAGAAATCGCGCCAACAGGACAACTGTTAGCACAATTATTACACACACTATTTTTCAGGCGTTTATGAACACACTTATCATTAATAACAGGTTCTAGAGGAAGATCTAAATGAATGAACCGCCGCATAATATGACTGTTTACCTTTGATGATTAAACGTAATGTTACCTTAATCATCTTAATGCAACGGCTTAAAATTAACATGATGTAAGTTAAAAATTAACGCGGTATGATCGCATTGCACGCAAATAAGCTGACTTGTTCTAAGATTTCATCCAATAAATGTGCATCAATACGATCTTGATTTAAACGTTTTAATAATGATTTTTTCGCAATCACAAACCCTAAAATTTGACCAATTAGAGCATGAGCTGAAATAATTGCCGAATGTTGCTCTTCTTGGGTGATAAATTGAATCAACAACGTTAAGCGAGAATGGAAAGGCTCAATAAATTCCTTAAAGATAATATCCGTGTTTTCAGTGGGTTCCAACTGCTCACGAAGAATTAATATAGAATAATATTCATGTTCTGGGGATAATAACGCTAAACCCAGCCCTTTCATTAATAAACGGAGTAACGATTCAACCTGTACCGCCTCATAATCTGCTTGCCCCTTTAATTCCTCAAATTGTACATCAAATGTACTTACATTACTCATTTGAGCCAGATCTGTTGCAATCTTACGAATAACAGCTGCATAGACACCCAGCTTCCCTCCCATATGATAAGGGATAGCGGATTGATTAACCCCTGCGCTTTCAGCCAATTGACGAGTCCGAACACCATTAATTCCGTAAAGTGCAAATTGCTTGATGCCTTCGTTCACTAATTTTTCTTTCGTCAGTTCAGAAGAAAGCGTGTTTTTATTCATTTCTGTCATATGCAGCTGAGGATCCTAATTACATCGAATGTAACAACATTATACGTCAGCACGCATTAAATGAGTCGAATTATTATTTAATTCTATTCCTTTCTCTTTTCCCACAATAACCGTACCGCCGAGATTACATAAATGATAATCAAAGGCGCAGTTAGGCTCAAACGCGAATGTCATGCCTGCCTTTAATACTAAATCACGCCCAGGATTAGGTAATCGACTAATATGCCCATATTTTTGAGCTAGCGGTAATACTTCAATTCCTGGTGCAGTACCAAAACCAATAGGCCCATAAGGATTAATGCTATGAATAAGCGGATGAACATGCCAACCTTTTGCCTTTAATAAAGGTTGTTCCATTTTGTCGACCAACTCTCCGAAGGTAACCCCCTCTTTTAGGTTTTCAACACCGATTTCATAACACTCTCGAGAAACTTGGGCTGCTCGCTCAATGTTGGGATGCACTTTACCGACGGCAACCGCGGCTTGATGTTGAGTTTCATACATCCCATATAGAGCAAAAATTTCAGTTAATACAATATCCCCATATTGAATCTCTCGCGGTTTTTGTGAGCGGTATTGCCATGCTGGCTGTCCCCACCCAATATATTCCGGTCCTGAACCCATCAAAATTTCTGCCGTAAAGCCTCCCCGAGATAAACATGTTGACGTGACGGCGGCTGCAATA
The DNA here is from genome assembly GCF_028484855.1 of Providencia sp. PROV033. Lineage (NCBI taxonomy): Bacteria > Pseudomonadati > Pseudomonadota > Gammaproteobacteria > Enterobacterales > Morganellaceae > Providencia > Providencia sp. PROV033. The sequence continues at coordinate 3,726 of NZ_JAMPSW010000159.1, forward strand.
TCTGCCTCTGTATTGCCCGGAACCGCCGTTTTACGCATCGCTTCACTCATGGCCTCTCCTATCATCGCGGCATGTTTAATATGGGCAATTTCTTCATCACTTTTGATGGATGCAAGCTGGAAAAACGCTTTATAAACAGGAATAAAACTCACATTAGGTAACTGCTCCTTAATACCAGACAACGTATTAAACGGCATCGCTCCATCAAAATAAAATGGGGGATAAGGTTCAAGACCAATGACCCCGATACGCGCATAGGATGCAACACCTAGCTGAAGCAGAATATTACCAATGTTTCTCCCCGTCTTTCCGACCATAATCTGCTCTGCTGCAATCCATTGCATATCGTGGCGCAAAGAAGCTTGCATATGATCCGCTACCATCATTGGCGCGAATGTCACAACAACAGGAGGCTTATCTTGGTGAAACAGCACCACTGAACCTAATCTATCATTGGTAAAGTAATGGTCGATACAAAATGGCGCTGGTGCCGCGGACTCGCGATCACCGTATACCATTAAAACTTCAAGGTTATTCTCTCTCATTATCTGGCGAGCCAGTTCCCACCGTCTATCTCGCTCTTTAAGAATCAATGCAGCGGGTATTCTTGTATTCATCAGTATTTCCTTCTCATCAATATTATTTCATTTGAATGAATTAAATATTGATCGAGGTATAGCCAAAGTCAATCTGTTCATTAAGCATTTAATGCGGTCTATCGGATACATAAAATCATCCATTACCAAACTTTTTGATCAGAATTTGAATAATCCCACGTGTATACTAATAAAAT
>NZ_JAMPSW010000160.1:0-4492 GCF_028484855.1 Providencia sp. PROV033
TTTGATTTTATCTCTTTGGTACTCAATGCAAATAATCTCTTTTCCTAGCATGGATTTAGAGATGGCTGACATCAAATGAGTCATCAGTACAAAGGGGTGCCCTTCAATATCAATAATTGGGTTAAGTCGAATCGGCAGGGCAGCTTGCAGATGACGTGTATCAAATAACGGAATGATAAGGCGTGTTGTTAGGTCATCAATAATGTCACTTTGTACATCCAAAAGATAAGGATAGTTGGTTAGCTCTTCGTAGAGGGTGTGCAATAAGATGCAATTTCTGATAAATGGCTGGATAGCGCGCCGAAAAATGAAACTATAATGCTGGAATAGAGATACGAAGGCTGGAAATGCAAGGCTAACAGTCGGAAGAAACGCAGGCTTGAATAGCATTTCAAACCTGCGAGAACAAAATGCGGATGCGATTATTTCTTTTTATCTAGCATCGCTTTTAAATCGGCAAATGGGTTATAAGTGGCTTCACCCACATCTTTTTGTGCATCTTCACCCGCAACCACATTCGTTCCATACTGGTCGGCTTCTGTATACTTAGAATGTTCATGATCGTGACAGAAGAGACACAATAACTCCCAATTACTCCCATCTTCAGGGTTATTGGTATGGTCATGATCGATATGATGAACGGTTAATTCTCTCAGATTCGAATAAACGAATTCCCGCGTGCAGCGCCCGCATATCCATGGATAAATTTTAAGTGCTTTTTCACGGTACCCACTTTCTAAGCGAGCATAGTTTTTAGGGATCAGAGCCATAACGAATATCACCTGCTATAAATAGAGTATTTTACATTGATGTTATCAATATACCCCATTTTACGGAGTGGGTATTATAGGACGTGATTTTTTAGGTCATCTTTTTTGACTTTCTTTCTTTTTACCTTTCATTTACCTCTTTGCGAAGCGCTTCGCAAAGTTGTTGTCATATTGCTCAATAGCCAAAAAACCCCTGCGAAGTACGTCTATTTTTCACCATTGATTTTTTTACACTCTGTCATGCTATAGCGACTATGCGTATAGCCTAATTTTTTGGAAGTCACGTGTCCGACGAAAGTGATGTAGAAAAAACAGAAGAACCCACGCCCCATAAAAAGCAGAAAGCGAAAGATGACGGGCAAATTGTTCGCTCCAAAGAATTAAGCTCCCTCATGATGATGTTGGCTGGAGTCAGTTTGCTGTGGCTAAGTGGCGGGCATTTGGCAAACCAGCTACGACAAATCATGCGCCAAGGATTTATCTTTGACGGTCATTATCTGCAAAACATCGGGTTGATGCTCAGTTATTTGGGGAGGGTAGTTAGTGAGGCGTTATTTGCGCTATTTCCAATCATTGGGGGGTTAGCGCTGGTGGGGATCTCTGCATCGTCATTGGTGGGTGGATTGTTATTTAATAGCAAATTGATTAAGTTTGATTTGAAAAACTTAAATCTAATCAAGGGGTTAAAGCGAATTTTCTCCATGAATGCCTTATCTGAATTGTTTAAGGCAATATTAAAATCACTGTTTGTGGGGTTAGGCGCGTCCATATTTCTCTGGCAAAGTTGGCCATCGTTACTCCATTTGGTGATGGAACCACCGACAACGGCGTTGGCAAACGCACTCGAGAAGGTGATTTTTGCAGGTTATTTAATTGTTTTTCTATTAATCCCAATGGTGGCATTTGATGTGTTTTATCAATTTCGCTCTCACTTGAAAAAGTTACGGATGAGCCGCCAAGAAATTAAAGACGAATTTAAGCAACAAGAGGGCGATCCTCACATTAAAGCCAAAATTCGTCAGCAACAACGAGCGATTGCGCGTAACCGAATGATGGCAGATGTACCCAGTGCGGATGTGATTGTCACCAACCCGACTCACTACGCTGTCGCCCTAAAATATGACGATAAAAAAATGGGGGCGCCGAAAGTCTTGGCAAAAGGCGCGGGGGTTATTGCCCAACGTATTAAAGAAATTGGTGCAGAGCACCGTATTTTACAGCTTGAAGCTCCACCGCTCGCGCGTGCGTTATATCGCCATGCGGAGATTGGACAAAGTATCCCTGTTGCGCTGTATGCAGCGGTAGCAGAAGTTTTAGCATGGGTTTACCAATTACGCCGCTGGCGTCGTGAAGGTGGCCTGAAACCAAAGAAACCGAAAAATTTACCAGTGCCACCGACGCTGGATTTTGCTGGAGATAACAATCGCGATGGCTAATTTGGCTACACTTTTAAAATTGCCGAAAAATTTACAAGGAACTCAGTGGCAAATCCTCGCTGGACCCGTGCTGATATTACTGATTCTGTCGATGATGGTTCTGCCATTACCGGCATTCCTGCTGGATTTACTATTCACCTTTAACATCGCGCTGTCCATTATGGTGCTGTTAGTGGCGATGTTCACCAAACGGACATTGGATTTTGCCGCATTCCCCACCATTTTGCTGTTCGCAACCTTATTGCGCCTATCTTTGAATATCGCTTCAACGCGTATCATTCTGCTAGATGGTCATACTGGACCGGATGCCGCAGGGCGCGTTGTCGAAGCCTTTGGTCACTTCTTGGTTGGCGGTAACTTTGCCATTGGTATTGTCGTTTTCATTATCTTGGTTCTGATTAACTTTATGGTTATCACCAAGGGTGCGGGGCGTATCGCCGAAGTAGGCGCTCGCTTTGTGCTTGATGGAATGCCGGGTAAGCAAATGGCCATCGATGCCGATTTAAACGCCGGTATTATCAATGATGATGAAGCGAAAAAACGCCGAGCGGAAGTGACCCAAGAAGCCGATTTTTACGGTTCAATGGATGGTGCGAGTAAATTCGTCCGTGGTGATGCCGTCGCCGGAATTATGATCATGGTGATAAATGTCATCGGTGGTTTGATTATCGGTGTAGGCCAGCACCATATGACCCTCGGTGATGCAACGAGCGCTTATACCTTATTAACCATCGGTGATGGTCTGGTCGCTCAAATTCCAGCATTGATTATCTCGACAGCAGCGGGGGTTATCGTCACTCGCGTTGTAACTGATGAAGATGTTGGTGAGCAGATGGTCACTCAACTGTTTAATAACCCGCGCGTGATGTGGCTCAGTGCTGGGGTATTAGGGTTGATTGGTCTTATTCCGGGGATGCCTAACTTTGTTTTCCTACTGTTCACCGCGGCATTGGCTGCATTAGGGTGGTATCTGGTAAAACGTGCTCGCAATCCAGAAAAAACGATGGATGATAGCCAAGCGCAACATTTCCAAGAGGCCAATAAAGTGGTCGAAGCCACATGGGATGATGTGCAGTTAGAAGATTTACTGGCAATGGAAGTCGGTTATCGCCTAATTCCGCTGGTTGATAACGATCAGCAAGGGGAGCTATTGGGTCGACTTCGTGGGCTACGTAAGAAATTTGCTCAGGAAGTTGGATACTTACCTCCAGTAGTGCATATTTGCGACAATCTAGAATTATCCCCATGTGAATATCGCATTCTTATCAAAGGGGCTGAGGTGGGGCGCGGAGAAGCTCAACCAGGACGCAACTTAGCGATTGACCCAGGCAATGCGGCGGGAACCTTACAAGGGGATATGACTAAAGAGCCTGCATTTGGTCTACCTGCAGTATGGATTGACGATGACTTGCGCGAACAAGCTCAAATTCAAGGTTATACCGTCGTTTCCGCAAGTACCGCGGTAGCAACGCACTTCAATCAAATCTTACTGCAATACTCGAGCACGCTTTTTGGTCGTCAAGAAGCCCAAATGTTGTATGACCGCGTGAAAAAAGAGATGCCAAAACTGGCGGATGACCTGATCCCAGACACCATTTCTCTGACCATCTTGCACCGCGTTTTACAAAACCTACTCATGGAAGATGTGGTCATCCGCGACATGCGTACCATTATTGAGACGCTGGCTGAAATGGCGGGTGAAAATGGTGAACAAAAAGATACCGATTACCTCACTTCTCAGGTGCGTATTGCTCTAGGACGTGCTATTACCCAGCAATGGTTTGGTAGCGCTGAAGAGATTCAAGTGATTGGGTTGGATGCGAAGTTGGAGCAAATCCTGCTACAAGCTGCGAAGAATGGTGGTGGTTTAGAGCCAAATTTAGCCCAGTTTATTCAAACTCAAGCTGAAGAGGCGGTGGGGCATCAAGAAGCCATGGGCGCACCAACGGTGCTGTTAGTGAATCATGCACTGAGACTGATTTTATCCCGCTTCCTGCGTCGTAGCTTGCCGCAGTTAGTGGTGATGTCCAATTTAGAAATGTCAGATCACCGTAAGATTAGAATGACATCAATGATCAGCGGGTCATAAACAGTCGATTGATTTCAAGTTAACGAAACACAAATAAATATCACAATAGGCAGTGTAGTGAGATGAGCGTCATAACTCCTCACTCACTGCCTATTTTCTTGCGCGTTAGTTTTATACAAAAGCACCGTTAAGGTCTTTGCGGACTTTAAACCGAATGGTGCGAACGGCATCAAGTCTTACGAATATGAGCCAAAAAA
>NZ_JAMPSW010000161.1:0-4388 GCF_028484855.1 Providencia sp. PROV033
TTTAAGGTTGTGTCAGTACTGACTGACCGCACCATATTGCTGATATGGCTCAGTTGGTAGAGCACACCCTTGGTAAGGGTGAGGTCCCCAGTTCGAATCTGGGTATCAGCACCATGAATACTAAAATAATTTAAAAGAATTTACCTAGCGGCAATAGCGCGGTGGTCCCACCTGACCCCATGCCGAACTCAGTAGTGAAACGCCGTAGCGCCGATGGTAGTGTGGGGTCTCCCCATGTGAGAGTAGGGAACTGCTAGGTTTTAAATATAAGAAGCCACCCAATGGGTGGCTTTTTGCTATCTATCGATTTGTATTTTTGAAAATTCTTCTCAGTTTCTTACTTCTCATATTATTTCCATCTACATGCTATTCACTGCTAGGTCAGGCTGATAGACTTATAAAATCTTAGATCTTATTTGAAAATGAAGGTAGCAATGAACCTGACCGCCGAACTCAAATCGCTTAATAGCTTCGGTATTGATGCCAAAGCTATTAAAGTGAACATTGTACAAAGCGCTGATGCTCTGTACCAACAGTGGACAACAGCAAAAAATGACAATCTTCCTGTACTGTTATTAGGCGGGGGAAGCAATGTGTTATTTATTGAAGATTTTGACGGTGTGGTCATTGTAAACAGAATTAAAGGTATCGAAATTACTGATTCTGCAGATGCTTGGCATGTACATGCATATGCAGGGGAAAATTGGCATCAGCTACTTGAAACATTGCTTCATAAGGGAATATATGGCGCAGAAAACTTAGCGCTGATCCCTGGATGCGTAGGCTCTGCACCGATACAAAATATTGGCGCTTATGGGTTAGAGCTAAAAGATGTTTGTGAGTATGTAGATATCCTCTGCTTGGATACAGGTAGGATCACTCGTATCCCTGCGGAAGAATGCAATTTTGGGTATCGAGATAGTATTTTTAAACATGAATATCAGCATTCTCATGCGATTATCAGCGTTGGGTTAATCTTTTCTAAGCAATGGTCACCAAAGCTAGCCTATGGAGATTTAGCTAAGCTCGATCCTAACACTGTAACGCCTTCAGATGTGTTTGAGACGGTATGTGAGACTCGCAGAAGTAAATTACCTGATCCCGCTGTAACAGGTAATGCTGGTAGCTTCTTTAAAAATCCAGTCGTATCTGCTGAACTCGCAGAGACAATCAAAGCTAGTTACCCTAATTGCCCTCAATATGTTCAGGCTGATGGAAATGTAAAATTAGCCGCAGGTTGGTTGATTGACCAGTGTGGCTTAAAAGGCTACCAATTAGGCGGTGCAGCAGTTCATACTCAACAAGCATTAGTGTTGATAAATAAACATAATGCGACGGGAAAGGATATTGTAGAGCTTGCTAAATATGTAAGTAATACAGTTGCACAACGTTTCGATATTTTCTTAGAACCAGAAGTTCGATTCATTGGGCGTCAAGGCGAATTGAATGCAGTGGACTGTATACGATGAAAGAAATGAGTATTCCATTACAAATTATTGATATTTTAGCGGATGGGCAGATTCATTCAGGCGAACAGCTGGGTGAACGTTTAGGAATGACGAGAGCGGCAATTAATAAACATATTAAAACATTGCGCTCATGGGGTCTTGATATCCAAACTATCACGAGTAAAGGCTATCAGCTTCCTATGCAGATCAATTTGTTAAATAAACAGTGTATTGAGAAGTATGTTACTGGCACCCAGATTATTGTCGAACCCGTTATTGATTCTACTAACCAATACATGCTGGATAGGATCCCTCATTTGCAATCAGGAGATACTTGTTTAGCAGAGTATCAAAGTGCAGGGCGAGGTCGCCGCGGTCGTCAGTGGATTTCACCATTTGGATGTAACTTATATCTTTCAACTTATTGGAAATTAGAGCAAGGTCCCGCTGCGGCAATTGGATTGAGTTTAGTGGTTGGAATTGTGATTGCTGAAACTTTAAATAAGTTATGCGGAAATAAGGTCAAAGTTAAATGGCCTAATGACCTCTATATGAATGATAAAAAGCTAGCAGGAATCCTGGTTGAGCTAACAGGCAAAACAGGGGATGCAGCACATATTATTATTGGTATTGGTATCAATATTGGTATGAATAAAAGTATTATTAAAAAAGATGAAACAATTAATCAAGCTTGGTCTGCTTTAACTGATGAAGTTGAAAATATTGAAAGAAACGAATTAGCTGGCAATATTATCAACGCATTAAAAAAATCATTATTAATATTTGAAAAGCAGGGATTAAAGCCATTTTTGTCTCGTTGGTTTGAATTAGACAACTTTTTAGAAAGAAATGTTAAGTTATTGATTGGAAATGATATTATTGTTGGTGTCGAAAAGGGAATTAATGAGCAAGGGGCGTTATTATTGCAAAAAGAAAATGGAGAAATTATTCCCTATATTGGCGGTGAAATATCATTAAGATCAAATGAAAATTAGTTAAATAGGCCGGTATTAACCGTAACCGGCCTTATCAATTATTTCCGTAGTCTTACATTTTGAATAGAGTGATTCTCACCTTTCGTCATGATTAAACTTGCGCGTTCTTTTGTTGGCAAGATATTCTCTTCAAGGTTTAAACCATTAATTTCATCCCAAATTGAACTGGCTACATTCACCGCTTCTTCTTCACTGAGTTTAGAGTAATTGTGAAAGTATGAATCAGGATCGGAAAACGCACCTTGTCTAAATTTCAAAAATCGCCCGATATACCATTGTTTTAGTAGTTGAGGGTTCGCATCGACATAGATAGAAAAATCAACAAAATCTGACACGAAAACATGATGGGGATCTTGAGGGTAGTCCATATCGCTCTGTAGAACGTTTAGCCCCTCTAAAATTAAAATATCGGGTTGATCAATAATTTGTTGCTGGTCAGGAACAATATCATAGGTCAAATGTGAATAAACGGGAGCGGCAACATGACGAGCTCCTGATTTTATCTGAGAAACGAAGTTGACCAATTTGCGCATATCGTAAGACTCGGGAAAGCCTTTCTTTTTCATTATATCTTTGTCACGTAAAACTTGGTTTGGATATAAAAATCCATCCGTCGTGATCAGATCGACTTTCCTGTGTTCAGGCCAACGCGTTAATAATGCTTGTAGTAAACGGGCCGTCGTACTTTTTCCTACAGCGACGCTGCCAGCTATGCCAATAATGTAAGGAACCTTCGCGCCATTAGTTCCTAAAAATTGTTCTAACACAGTCTGACGGCGTAAATTGGAGCTGATATAAAAATTCAGCAAGCGGGATAAAGGAAGATAAATTTCGATGACATCATCCATGGATAGTTCTTCATTGATACCTTTAAGCTCAAGAAGCTCACTAGATGATAGCGTTAGAGGAACGGAATCACGCAAAGTGGCCCAATGTTCTCTATCAAACTCTAAATATGGTGTTGTCATAAAATTTTCTTTCTGTTTCATAAACCAACATCTGCCTATTTTGTGCAGGTTGGACAGGTTGCCTAAACACCCATATCCATAAAATTTGGTAGCATCATAGCGAGTGAAGAGGGGGAGGCGTAGGATTTTTTGTGTTTTATGTGAATTTTTTTTGACGTATGCAAAAAAAAAGCACATTTTTGTTGAAAAACTAAACGATCAAAAAAGAAGAAAAACTGTGATAGTGGATAAAAAACTCGCAATCAACGAAATGAAACTCAACAGTGAAGCTTTACTCCCCAGATTATAATGGATTATAGTTAATGGCTGTTGTTGATGTTTTAATCTTAAAACAGATAAAAAATCAACAAAATCGCAAAAAGTGAATAAAATATGAGCGAATGAACAAAAAATTAAATTTTTTTGTTGCAACATGCGCTCAGTCTTCCTAGAATGCGCAGCACTTGATGCCGGCATAGCTCAGTTGGTAGAGCAACTGACTTGTAATCAGTAGGTCCCGAGTTCGACTCTTGGTGCCGGCACCATTAAAAATTTGGATAGGTGGGATACCCAAGCGGCCAAAGGGAGCAGACTGTAAATCTGCCGTCACAGACTTCGAAGGTTCGAATCCTTCTCCCACCACCATCTCCAAAAAGCTTCTGTGAGCTTTACGGAAAAACAGTTTAACAGCTGATAACTCAGGTAGCCGAGTTCATTGCGGGCATCGTATAATGGCTATTACCTCAGCCTTCCAAGCTGATGATGCGGGTTCGATTCCCGCTGCCCGCTCCAAGATGTGCTGATATAGCTCAGTTGGTAGAGCACACCCTTGGTAAGGGTGAGGTCGGCAGTTCGAATCTGCCTATCAGCACCACTTCCCCGATGTTCTCAATTATCTCCTGATTTGTCTCCTGTAAAGAAAGAATACAAGCGAATTTAATCCTTGCTTGGTTGATGTGGTTTAACCACCGATTCCGTGTCTTAGAGGGACAATCTAA
>NZ_JAMPSW010000162.1:0-4266 GCF_028484855.1 Providencia sp. PROV033
TAAAAAAACGGCCTCATTCTCTGAGGCCGTTACTATTTTTAATTTATTTTTCTTAACGTTGTTATATCCAAAAAAACCAAGCAAATAAAGAGATAACAATAATACATGCCACGTTGAGTACAGCACCCACTCGAACCATCTCAATTTGGCGAATATAGCCAGAACCAAATACAATCGCATTCGGAGGTGTCGCGACAGGCAACATAAAGGCACAAGAAGCACCAATACCAATAATCATCGTTAATGCCATTACTGGCATACCTAATGCTTCAGCGACCGTCGCAAAAATTGGTACTAGCAGTGCGGCACTTGCTGTATTACTGGTAAATTCAGTCAGAACAATAATAAACGTTGTAACCGCAAGAATAATCACAAACCAATGGCTTTGCCCGAATGTCATTTGCATCCAATCCGCCATGATTTTACTAGCGCCTGATGAGCTTAAAATTGCACTCAGCGTTAAACCACCGCCAAATAACATTAATACGCCCCACTCAGTGTTTTTCTGGATCTGTGACCAGCTAGCTACTCCGGTGATCCCAATTAACACCGCCGCGCTCAGCGCGATGATAGTATCTAAATCTTTAACGCCGCCAAGCGCATCACTAATGAACGTACTGGTGATCCAACATACAACCGCTAACAAGAAAATACTCATCGCAGTAATACGTTTTCCATTCCATTCCACTTTTTCTAATTCAATTTCAAAACGGTGTTTTAAGTTAGGACGTAACATCATGTACATCAGGACAAACATCATTGGCAGTAAAACCACCATGATTGGGATGCCATATTTCATCCATGATAAGAAATCCAAACCTAGCGCGGAAGCTGCAATTGCGTTAGGCGGGCTACCAACAATTGTCCCTAAACCTCCGATACTCGCACTGTAAGCTACCCCTAATAACACGAAGACAAATGTATTACGTTCGTGTCGAACATCAAGGTTAGACAAGATCCCTAAAACTAACGGTAACATCATTGCGGCAGTTGCTGTATTACTGATCCACATAGATAAACCTGCAGTAACACCAAACAACAAAATGACAGCAACAGATAAACGCCCACGTGCAGCCATTAATAATCGGTTAGCGATCAGGCGATCAAGACCTTGAATATGCAGCGCGGTTGCTAACGCAAATCCACCGAAAAATAAGAAAATGATTGGGTTCGCGAAGGCTTTTAGCGCATCTCCCGTCCCCATCAAACCAAGCCCTACCGCCAACAATGGGATACAAAGTGCGGTAATTGTGACGTGAATCGCCTCAGTTAACCAAAGCACACCGACGAAAACCATTAAAGCCAGTCCAGCATTTGCTTTGTCATCAAAAGGCAAATATTTCAACAGCAAAATCAGCAGTACAATATCAACAGCCAAAATTATCCAACCACGCTTGTTAGAAGGGGTTGGAGGAACTGCTGGTGTCAAAGATTCAGAAGCATCCATGTTTACTCCATAGCTCGGAAGCAATTTAAGTTTTCAAGTAATTTTTGTTAATCTTTTTTTACAGGAAGTAAAATATAGAGTTAATTGAATGAGATGGAAATGTAGATAACCTAAAACTGCGATCTGCGCCCCGCAATTTACTTGTTTTAAAGCTAAAAACTTAAAAATCTCACTAGTCATTCACAAAAATAGCAATTTAATTACCTAAAATAAGATATAGGTAAGCATACTGACTGCTTTCACTCCTATAAATTATTCGCTATGAAAATATATAACAATTTGATAGTTCAGATAAATCATCCAATATTCATTTTGTGAGCTGTAAGCCAGCTCACTGTGTAATTGCAGCTAGCTTACATTTTTCTTGATTTACCCTTAAGAAAGATGACTTAGCAAGACATTATGGGTATTCACATTAGGTAAAAATGGAGAGTCCATTCCCGGCATGACCAATCCATCTTTTTTCGCAAATCCCGCTACGTGCTCAGACAGCAATGATGAGTGAACATCGTGTTCAATATGCTGATAATTGTTAAGTTCTATGTGAGTTTCAGCTAGATCAATCGCCAAATTCAATGAGTGATTCTGAATAAATTGTTCCAATGATACGTCTTGCGTTTGATCGACAAAACGTAACTGTAAATGCTGATGAGCTTGTTTTTGATCACCAAAAACTTTCCTAAAGACTAGCGTGGTATTTTGCTTCATATCGGTGATAAATAGATCGTCATTATGTTGGCTCACGACCAACTCATCATTCTCTGAAACGGGTAGAATTAGCGTATCCATCAGTGAATCAAGCGCATTATTATCGATAATAATGGAGTGATAATGCCCCCACACTGCTTTCGAAATAGTATAAGTATCCTGCCCATTCCCTGCACTCAACACAATATTTTTCACAGACTGAATAACAACGGGAGATAACTTATCATTTTGATCACTCCCACGAATAATCAATGAAGAACCGAGGTGACTACTTGTCGTGTTGTCTTTATTCTGTAAAAGATCGACAAATAAAATTTCGCCACTTTTAGCAAACATCAGTACTCCATCACCAACCATTTTCACATTCGAAAATTGCAAATCCGGGTAAACATCGACAACGTTTGGTAATGCTGACTCATCAAGAAGCTCTCGTCCTTGTCCAAATGCGGAAGATAATTGATTCTCCGTCGCAAACTGTTGGCGATACAGTTTTTGAGTTGTCGGATCAAAAATTAATGCCCCCGAATTATCCGCATCTAATCCTAAAAGCTGGATATTATTTTCTAATGATAATTCATGAGCAATAATCACTTTCCCATTCAAAGACCAGGCTGGAATTGTTTTTTCGGCGCTTCCTTTATTAAGTCCAACCAAGGTTATTGTTTTGCAGCAATAGTAATCTCCTAATTCTCTCCACCAATTTGCACGTTCTTTGAACCAATTCTCAGTTAATGCAGATGGATGGTAATTTCCTTTATCATCAATTTGACAAATAACACCATCAATATTAGATATAAATAAATTACCTTGCCAAAAGGCAGCATTTTGCATGCCATACGGGGTATTTAAAAACCATGCAGTTGGCTTCGTGACATTTAAAATGTCCTGCCCAGGACCTTCTTGACGGTACAGTTCTTTATTTTTATGACTGTAAAAATAAAAAATTTCTGTTCCTTTTTCATCAAATAGGCTTCCCATTAATGCTAAATCAGGTGGGATAGCCCAATGGCTCTGATGTAACCGGATATTGGCCGGGGTTTCTCCATAACCAAGAGAGGGGGATAAATTGGGCTTAATGAGTAGGCTGTCAGCCACTCTTAACCAATAACGATGCAGAGCTTGATTGCTATCTACACCTGAAATAGCCACCACTGACCCTAAATCTGCTTCAATCTGTACAGGTTGTTCACCATTTGTTTTGTAAGTGCTACTTAACATATAGTTTCGTAGGAACGCTTGAGGCGATATTGCTGAAAACTGGGTAGGTGTTTGAGCTAAGCGCTCTAATAACGTTGAATCTGCGTCTAAGCTAATTAATTTAATTATATTTTGTTCAATTTGAAAATTAACGACCTCATTGGTATCAGTATATCTACATGAAAAATAAATATGCCCATAACCTTTCCACAATTGTAAGATTTCAAATGGTCGATTATTTGGATTTTCAAATTGATATTCAGAACTGATAGTGCCAGTCGCAATGTCCACCGCCCATATTTGCTTTTGTGTTGGCAAGTAGAAATACGCAACATCGCCTACCACTGAACTTAAAATAGCGTATTGCTTATTAGCATCCAGAGTATCGATAAAAATATATCGCTGATTGCTTACATCATAGAATGCTCGTCCCACATCCTTGCCGTTGTACTGGTGATTAGCGATAACAATGAACTGCCCATGTTTTTTATGCTGCTCTGCATAATGATTTAAATGTTGTGCTAGATCTTTTGCATCGCCTTGCCATAATTTTTCATCTTCGCTTAGAATCGTTGACTGAGCCGATGACAAATCAATTCTCTGCACTTCTTTATGTTTATTCACGACGATGATTTGACCTTGCACACTGTCAACATCAACGTCTATTTGAATATCACCGACAGTGAATTGATTATTTTGTATTTTGACTGTGCTGTTTTCCAGTTGGCTAGCATCTATAATCCACTTCGAATTTTGATTATTTTTTGTATCGTCCGTTAATTTGATACGAATCCCGCTGTTTAAGCTGAGCTTATACGTTCCACCATTGCCTTTTATTTTATATTCAATTTTTCCATGCCACTCCCTCGCTAATTGGGGAACAATCAATGCGCGATTTTTTTCATCCAAAATAA
>NZ_JAMPSW010000163.1:0-4235 GCF_028484855.1 Providencia sp. PROV033
AGGGTGTGGACGTTGTAAATGTAACACGAGTCCTTTTAGGGCTCGTTTATGCGATTCACAAGCAGAAAATTGTTTATAAACTTGCATCAAATTGAGCCAAATTCCATGTCGGATAGCGAAGAATTGTAGGGTTTTATCAAATGAAGTGTCATTTTTTCGAGCTAATATTAACCCACTAAATAGGCGATGGCTCATTTGAGATGTAGAGGGTTTCTGTCCGGTAATAATTTTATTAAGTCCAAGTTTAAATTGTTGTTCACTAAGTAAAATTAGGTTTTGGTAACGTTTTTTGGGGTTGGTTGGGTAAATCCAATAAAAAGCGCCCATTGCGACTAGTGGTCCACAAACAATAGCGATGGCATTACCGAGGCTTTCAGGAAAACTCAAGGTAAAAGGATAACTCGGTTGCAGTAAGATCAAAGAGACCATGATGTAATCAAAGGCGATTAAAATCAGTTTACTGTGGGCAAAAACAAAAATACCACTAATGATCACGGGGACAATAAAGATGCTCATTTGCCATGAAGATGATGCAAATGGCCATAAACACCACGTACAAATTAAGGCAGCAATTGCGCCAAGAGACTGTCCTGTAAATATATTTTTCATGAACTTAGCGGGATAATCGAGAGAAGCAAACAACGCTATCATGACTGATAACCCTAATGTCAGATAGGCAAGTGCTTGCCATTGGGTCACTAGCCACAAAAAACCAACGGTGGCAATGGTGACAAAAGCACGGGCGAAGGCTTGCCAAGCCGAAATTCGGTCATGGTGTAATTTCAATTTATCGACGCGGTAATGTGCTTTGATAGACACCCCTTTTGAGACATAAAACAGAGGGATCAGGAGATTCTTTAATACGCCATTAGGACACACGGAAAGGATATGTTTCCATTGTTGTTCAGTGGGTTGTATTTTGGGGAAAGGGAAAGCCGCGATATTTTTAACATGTTCTAATTGCAGCAGAATTTGACTTTGGAAAAATAATTGCTGGCGTGCTTTTGCGACTTGTTTACGGTGATAACGCCAGCCAATACGGTTTGCCTCAAGCTGTTCATCATAGGTCGTCATTTGCTGCCAAAGTGTGTCAATTTCGTGCTTAGCAATAGGTTCTTTTTTGTATAACGAACGATGCAAAATAGTGTAAAACTGAGTATCAATTTTCTGTTTTAAAGCGATGATTGCGGTTTGTTCGCGTTTAGGTGTAAACAGAAAATTAAACACAATAGCGCATAACACCCCGACTAATATGGTCCAAAATCGATCCCAAGCAACAAAGAAAAGATTGTTAGTCGCGTGGACACTGAGCATGCTCACCATAACCGCGGAATATCCAGCCAAGAATGTCCCATAGGCCACAAAGCCTTTTTGTAATTGACCGATTCCACTGCATGCACCTAGCCATCCAGCTAAACTGATCACAAACAATAAAGGGCTGATCTGATGAAGTTGAATAAGCATCACGCCAGCCAGTACACCACTCACGGTGCCGGCAAAACGCCACCAACTTTTTTCTAATAGGTTTTCTCGCCATGGTTGTGCGGATGCCCAAACGGTCATTGCGGCCCATTGAGGATGAGCAAGTCCGGCATATTCAGCAATAAATAGCGCTAAAATCGATGCGCAGGCAGTAATCATAGCAAAACGTAAACGGTCAGAATCAAATCCGAGCCGTTGCATGAATGTGGTTGGTTGTGACATGGTTTTTCGCAGATGGATGAGTAAAACAGTGTATAGGGTAGTGCTTGTGAAGGAAAATCGCAAATAGAGGTCTAACAGCGTCTATATTGTCATGGCAGAATTTGAAATGAAATAAAAAGTAAAAGCCTTTGAATAGGCTTTTACTTTTTATACGGATGCATCATATATAGAGTAACTTTCTCAAATCAAGAAATCGTTGGTGTAAATATTGAATGATAATTACGCGATCTATGCGTAAGACTCAACGGATTCTTGGTTTTTATTTTCATATTTAATATCTTGATTGTCTTGGAATATATCACAAAATATATCACTGATATTAACATCTAATATTTTTGTTACTCTTGCTAAGCAATCTATATCAATTCGATTAACACCACGTTCATAACGAAATAGCTGTTGTTCGCTGATATTACACTCTCTTGCTAACTGGAATACAGTATAACCTTGAGATTTTCTTAATGATTTTATTTTTTGTCCAACGGCATAAGCTACAGGAAATTTTCTATTCATAAATATTCTCTATTAAATTATATTGTTGAGATAACAATCAATGTGGGTTCTCAGATTCTATAAATGACATTTAATATAATCTGTGTTTTTTCATTTTTGGTTAAATATATAGTGACCATCAAGTGCCACTCACTGAATGATATACTATACTTATAATTGTTTTCAATTAGTCTCAAAATGACGTTTTAAATATCCACATACCTATTATTATTTTTCTTAAATATTTAATCTTAAAATTAAGTTATCATTTTCAATGATTTGAATTTGAATTTACGTAATGTTAGAACAAATGTAAATTTTAATGTATTGTTTTTGATCAATATGATGTGTTGGAAATTTGCCATATTTCGATATTTGATGCCAAAAAAAACAGGAAATAAAATATTAACAATATTGGGTTTTTATATTTAATTACCCTTAATTTGGTTTGTTTCTTTCATGCTATAAGTTTATTCCACTAATGAGTCAAACTAGGAGGATCATTATTTGATCGATTTTTTGTTGTTCTTTCAAATATGCCAAGTAATAGTGTTACGATGAAAGTCATAATATCCTTATTCATGAGTTGTATTTTTTTGTTTCTAGCGTGATAGTTATTTTAGCACTCAAAATGAAAAAGATAATTGAGTGATTTTTATGATGATTGGCATTAAAAATGACCATCAGTCCTTTTAAGTCAAATTGTTACTAAGCAGTATGCTACTTTAGTAGTAAAGGATTTTTCATTACATTTTTTGATTTGAAAACCATTATATAGATGTGACTAAACTCATATTATGACTTATAGGTATATCTAAAAATCACTAATAATTTATGAGCACTATATCGGTATTACAATTTTCTAGGGTAAAAATGAAAAGAGTGTGTTTCTTCAAATCTTGTGGTGGTTGTTATGTATATATGGGTCTGCCCTTTTTAACAGCTTGCTCGCTGGTTTGTAATCTTTTATGCCTGTAAAAGCTGGTGTACCGTTCGTAACTAAATTGATTGTAGGTGTAAGAGGGTTATTAGCAGAAAAAATAGTAGGTTGTGTAACTTGTACTTGTAATATAGCATTTGGAGAAATATTACCTTTCGAATCAACCGCAACAGCGTTTATGGTATAGCGGTTTTGTACTTTTCCTCCGGATTTATAGGTCGGGAGAATAATGCTATACGCACCATTTTTTTCATCAATAACTTGACCGCCAGCAGCAACGAGGTTATCGGCATGCCAATTGATGCGGTTAAAACCATATTGACTATTAATGGTATATTTCAGGGGGATTTTTTCCCCTGAAATACCTGTTATGGATGCGTTCATGTTGAGATAAATAGTGTCGTTTTTTTTGTAATCTAACAAGATATGGTTGTTGCGACTGACAAAGTCATAACGATTGCCCATTAACGAGCGGAATTCTCCGACTGCATCAGGATCTAAGTGTTGTTTGAACGATTTTCCAAATTGGTAGCTCAGCTTTAAACCAATACGCGAATCTTGCTTACTCGCCTTACCTTGACGATGTTCTCCATTCAATGTGATCAATGGAATTGGGGTATAATTAATGCCAGCTGTAATTGAATAAGGGTTATTTTGGCGATTTTTAGTACCAAATAGAGCGGCTTCTTCTCCATAAAACTGTTCATATGTCAGTTTACCCCCAATATGTGGATAAATGGGTAGCCAGCCTTCAGCTCGAAGATCCCAACCATTAGCAGGGCGAGTGGAATAATCGGCTAAATCGCGGGAATTACGCCAGCCACTTAATCGGTGGTAGCTGTTAGCGGAAAGTTTTAAAAAGTCACGGCGGTACTCGACACCTAACCCTAAACGGGAGTGTTTACGAGAGATATCATAGTCAAAAAAACTATTTCCACCGATCATCTGGTTTTCACCATACCAACGAGTCCCTAATCCAAGGTTGGTTTCGATACGTCCTTCTTTACGGTGCAAGCTTGTTTGGGTGAACAATAAATTATTTTCTGTTTCGTAAAGTGGAAGCAGTAAGTCAATTTGTGAGTTTTTTAATGAGAACTTT
>NZ_JAMPSW010000164.1:0-4167 GCF_028484855.1 Providencia sp. PROV033
AATTTTTTAGTTATTTAATCATCACTTGATGTATTTTCAACCAATTAATTTATTTTTAATGAAAATGCATATTAACGACTCTTCTTCATTGATTTCTTTTTTTATGATATTTTTTGCTTGTATCTATATGAAAAATTTAACTTTAAATTTAAGTGCTCATTTTTTAGCACAATTGGTCAAATATATGTTGGATATTTTTACTGACTTTCCAGACTTAATCAAAATATGGATAAAATCCAATCTCTCAGTATTTGGTTACTAATTAATCACGTTTAATCTGGGATTATTGACCTGACTCACAGTAATATTTTTTTTATGCGTAATTTCTGCATTTTCATTTTTTATATTGAAAGGAAATTTATTTTTCTATTTCGATTATTATTTGGTCGAATAAATTAATTAGGAAAATTTCGCTTTATTTCGCTATTTAACATTTGAATACTTTTTAAACTTACAAAAAATTAGTTAATAAAATGTTAAATTGGTAAATGAAATTTTGAGTAACGAAATAATATATATAAGAGGAGGTGCCATTGGAGGGGTTATGGCAGGTAAAAATACCTCCTACCTTCGTCATGTGACGAATTTGGGAGGTATTTTTGACGTTATTGGCTCAATGCATCTGCTACCGCTTTAAAGCGGGCAAACTTATCCCGTAACTGTAAGTGAGCCGCTTGGCTTGGCTGATATGCTGTGATTTTTGGGGTGCTGGATGAAATCGCAGCATCAAATCCAGTGTAATAGCCGGAGCCGACAGCGGCACATAGTGCTGCCGCTTGGCAACCTGATTGCTGAACATCGACAACTTCTAGTGGTAAATTGCTTGCATCACAGAACATCTGCATCCACAGCGCAGAGTTAGTCGGTCCGCCAGTAAAGCGGATAGCTTGAGTGCAATTATCGATACCTACAATACGATCTTGATGCAGTAGATGAGAGAACACTATTCCTTGGTAAATCGCGTAAGCGATATCCCCCTCAGTATGATGAGAGCTTAAACCAAGCAATCCACCATGCAGGTTACTGTGATAATTGGAACCATACAGCCAAGGGAAAAACAGGATGTCATTCTGCCGAGTTGCACCTTCCGCAACACATGCGTTAAGCACGTTATAATCCTGCAAGCGTTGGTTGAAAAAATGTCGCGTAAACCAAGCTAGATTACTGGCGGAGGTTGGGCTTCCTTCGTGGACAAAATAGGTGCCTGGAATACAATATTTTCCCCAAACATAAGGATAATCAGCAGGCATAATTTTGTCGAAAACCCGTGTTGAAATAGTCCAGGTTCCCGCCACTGCGCTCAGCTTATCTTTTTGGCTGACACCGGATGATAACGCCGCACCGACCACATCAAAGAAACCACCAAAAACGGGCGTGCCTTCTTGTAAACCGCAATCTTTGGCTGCTTGGGTGGTGACGCAACCCGCCGATTGTGCGGAGTTGATAACTGGTGCTAATTTTTCATTAGCTTCTTCAATGCCAAACAATTCACACAGTCTAGGGTCATAGCTGGATGTGGTTGGGTTATATAATTGGCTACCTGAAATATTGGTTTCTTCACAAGTGAGCTGGTCAGTCAACCGGTAACGAATATAGTCGTGAACCATTAAAACGTAGCGGCCATCACGGTAGCTATCGGGCTCATGTTGTTTTAGCCAATTCAGCAGTGCAACTGGGTGCGATGCCCACAGTTGCTGCAAGCTGAGTGGGTATGCTTGCTCTGCGGTGCCATTTTGATGCCATTGGTCAACAATCGCCTGTGCGCGGGAGTCTGAAGAAACGATCCCGTTCCTGACGGGTTTTCCGTGCTTGTCTAGCAAATACAACCCTTTGCCGTGAGAGGAAAAGCTCACTCCCGCAATTTGTGAAGCATGTAGCTGGCTTTTGACTATGGCCTCACGGATCACGCCGCAGGTGACTTGCCACAGTGTTTCCATATTGCGTTCACTGAACCC
This sequence comes from Providencia sp. PROV033, assembly GCF_028484855.1. Taxonomy (NCBI): domain Bacteria; kingdom Pseudomonadati; phylum Pseudomonadota; class Gammaproteobacteria; order Enterobacterales; family Morganellaceae; genus Providencia; species Providencia sp. PROV033. Next base: position 1,956 of record NZ_JAMPSW010000164.1, read on the forward strand.
AGCTTGTGGGCTTTCTGTTGGGAAAGGATGCTCAGCCACGACAATCTCTTGACCATCAGGGCTGTAGATCCCCGCTTTGATAACGGTGCCTCCGAGGTCAACACCCATGAAAAATGTGCTCATTGTGTGCTCCTTAATTTCCCCAGCCCGCTTGTTGCATTTTATCTTCAATCCAATGGCGCGCCTTGATGATCTCAATCAGCGGTTCATCGGCTTTTTCCGTCCACATTTCAATTAAGAAGGTGCCACGATAATTGAGCTGCTTAAGCTGTTTGAACAGTGCCACGAAATCCACGCATCCTTCGCCGAATGGCACATCACGGAATTGACCTTTGCAACTGTCTGTTACGGCGTAGGTATCTTTCAGATGCAGAGCAACAATATTTTCGATGCCTTTGGTTAACTCGGCAGCCACATCACTACCCCAAGCGGTTAAGTTACCGACATCAGGATACACTTGGAACCATGGTGAGCGAATTTTATCGGCAAGGGCTTGCCATTTAGTAATCGAATTCATAAATGGCGTATCCATGATTTCGACAGCGCACATCACCTGAGAAGCCGCGGCAATTTCAGAGACCCATTTCATGCCTTCTTCAAAGCGGGCAATGGTGCCTTCATCTTGTTCTTCGTAATACACGTCATAGCCAGCCAATTGAATAGTACGAATACCAAGGTCTTGTGCCAATTTGATGGCTTTTGTCATTAATTCACGAGCTTTTTGACGCGTATTTTCATCATGGCTACCAAATGGAAAACGGCGGTGGCCAGATAGACACATTGTTGGAATGCGTACTTGTGTTTTCTGGATAGCGGCGACAATTTCAAGGCGTTGTTCCAAGCTCCAATCTAAACGCGCTAAACGCTCATCCGTTTCATCAACCGACATCTCAACAAAATCAAATCCAGCGGCTTTCGCAATAGCTAATTTTTCGCTCCAGCTGCTGTGCTTTGGAAGGGCTTTTTCGTAGATACCAATCGGATTTTTTCGTGAAGTATTCATCTGTATTCCCTGTCAGTTAATTTTGTACGGATGCTTTGTTGAGACGCTGATTACGTGTCATTGCACGCTTAGCGCTCCATTTTTCTTTAAAGAATTTGAAGGCGAGTGCGAGGATTAAGGTGATGCGATCTGAGATTTCTTTCACTTCTTCTAATCGGTGACTCACAAAAACGACGGTGATGCCCTTATCTTTTAAATAATTCACCGTGGAGAGAAGTTGATTTACTTCTGTGCGTGTCAATGAGGCAGTTGGCTCATCCATAATCACTAAGCGAGCTTCTGCCACGAGCGCACGGCAAATAGCGACTTGTTGGCGCTGTGCGATAGGGAGGAACTGTACTGGTGTGTCTGGGTCGATCGTAAATTCAAGTTCTTTGAGGATTTGTAGCGCTTTTTCCCGAATTTTTCCCTTTTGGAACCAACCAAAATAACCGTTTAGGTTTAGCTCAAAAGCGATGTTTTCAGCCACCGTTAAATTAGGGAATAGAGATAAATCTTGGTAGATAACTTGTACGCCAAGCTCTCTGGCTTTGTCCGGCGTTAAACGGGTGTAGCGCTTGCCATCGATTTCAATTTTGCTACCTTCATCGGGAGCGTAAACGCCGCTGATGGTTTTGATTAATGTGCTTTTTCCGCAGCCATTGGTGCCCGCTAAACAGTGAACTTCACCTTTGTTCAGCGTTAAGTCGATATTGCGTAATGCACGATGACCACCAAAGCTTTTGGAAAGATCCCGTAATGTGATGAGAGGGGAGTTTTTTTCGGCTGTCATAGTGGAGTCCTGGTGTTGACTGTGTCGTCATATTCAGAGCGACAACAAACGCCATAACTGACCTAAAGGGGGAAAAGTCACGACGTTGTTGTCACTTAAACTATGTGGAACAAAAGAATACTGTTATCGTATTTTTATTATGTAGAGCGAACTTACAGACCGACTTCAACCAGCTTTTTGGTATTTTCAATATTCAGGTTAACGGGCTTATCACTGAGTATCGTGTTGCCACTGACTTTGATCTCACCCATATCACCAATGCTTACGCCATCTTTGATCTCTTGACCATTCATCTGCGCTTTCTGAGATTCAGCCATTGCCACGTTGGAAAATAGTGCTGCGCCCATTAAGCAAGGTAAAACTAATTTTTTCATATTCATCGTTATATTCCTCAGAGATGATGCGCATATGTAGCCATGCTCATCAACATAGAGTTC
>NZ_JAMPSW010000165.1:0-4091 GCF_028484855.1 Providencia sp. PROV033
ATCTATCCTTGCAAATAATAATAAAATTAAGAGTATATTATTAGAAAATGGATTCAATCCTAGAATTATTAATAAAAAATTCAATGAAATTTTTGATGTTATTTCTGGTGATAGTGATAAGAGAATTAAACTATGTAATAAACCTGGCTTTGTTACTGTTGAAAATGAACTTTATTATGTCAAAAACTCAGGAGAGGTGTTAGGTGAAAATGGTAAGTTAAAAATATTTCCATACCCGAATGCTAAAACATTCGATATTTCCTTCCAGCCTAAAGGAACACTGGGTGAATGGAAAGATAAGGTTGCGAAATCTGCTAAATATAGCTCTTATATTATGCTTGCTTTATGTTCAGCTCTTGCTGGTATATGCATTTATTTTACAAAAATTGAGTCTGGAGGATTTCATTTTTATGGCGATAGTTCAAAAGGTAAAAGTACAACCCTAGATATAGCAGCTTCTGTATTTTGGGGGAACCCATACATTCTTGATTGGAATATTACTGATACTGCATTTGAGCAGTACGCAGAATCACGGAATCATGGGTTATTTTTGGCAGATGAACTTATTTTAATAGAAGCAAATAAGCAAGTTGCTGCGCAGAAGATGCAAAAAATTGTTTATATGCTTGGTTCTGGCTCAGGTAAATTAAGAAGTAATACATATCAAGAGCGTTTAGCTAGTTGGCAGTTAGTTGCATTAAGTAATGGAGAAAATGCTTTAAGTCAACATGCTAGTGAAGGACAAATGAAGCGTAAAAATGGTGAGAAAGCACGATTCATTGATATTCCTGTAAGCAGTAATAACGACATGGGGATTTTTAGTTCATTGCCTAAAGAAATGTCGTCATCTGCTGAATATGTGGAGCGCTTAAAAGTTGATTATAGTGACAATTACGGTACAGCAGGAGATGGATTTATACTTAAGATATTGAGTAAAGTGAGAAAAAAGTCTTCTGAGTATATTACTGAAAGGCTTGAATATTATATTACCGAATTCTTAAAAAAGAATAAAGTAGGTCATAATGGGCTAGAAAGGCGTATAGCTACTCGCTTTGCCTTAGCATATGCAAGTGGGATTTTAGGCATTAAAACTAAGATTCTTCCTTTTACTGAGACGGAGGTCTTTGATGGTGTTACAGATTGTTATCTGAAAGCTATTGACCAAAACCCAATTAAAAAGATGGTTTTCAATCAAAAACTATTAGATGCATTGAAAAAGCCCTGTAAACCGAAAAAGAGCCTAGTAGATGAGGACGAGCTAAATAACTTAGATGTTATTGTTTTAAAAATCAAGGGAGAATATTATGCCGCAGTAAAGTCATCATTTTTTGATGATAATATTATTGGGAATAAAAAAACTGTGATTCGCCAGTTGGTCTCAGAAGGAAAGTTACTTACTGATGCCCAAGGCAAAAGCACTCGCCAGTGCAAGGTTAATGGTGTGAAATTGAGCCGCCGTTACTGCTTGAAAGTAGATATTGTAAGTTAACTGTTCAATCAGTAAGGTATTATATTAAAGGTCTTCTAGTTATTTCTGGAAGGCCTTTGTTACATTGGCTTTAGGCTATTTGAGTGATATTGATTATATCTGCGCCAAATTTAATAGGATAGTAGTCTGCTATGAGCGAATAGCAGAATTTCAATATCGAATTATAGTTAACATGTGATTGCCTGCTTTTACCAAAAAATCGGGCGTGTTGTTCGGTTTACTTAGTCTTAATGGAGTAGCTCATTTAAGTCCCTTGTGTAAATAATCAAGTGATTTACTGAGAAGTCTCAGTAATGTAGTAGATTAAAAGTATATTAAGTGCTTAGCTAACTTCTCAACTTATTATTTTTAAATAAAGTCATAGGTATACATTGATTATGCCTTTCAGATGTTACTGAATGGTCTACATAATAGCTGTTATAGTTTATAATTTCGATTAAATAGCATCCGCAAAAAATTTGGAGAAAATATGCATATCTTAAAATTTGAAATTTTAGACCTAAAAAGTGGGGATAAAGTTGTTAAAGTTGAAGGTCAAGACATTCACATAAGTAGATCTTCTGGTGAATACGTAATTTATAAGCTGAAGATGGACAAGGATGGTGGGGTTATAGACTTCGATGTGTTGGCAATAACACAAGGTAGTGGTTCTTTCGATGTAATAACTGATGCTGATTTAAATGATCTTGCTGAGTTATGGGAAGAGTAAAATGAAAAACTCTCCGGAAGCTACTAGCTCAAGCAAGGAAATTGCTGAAAATGATAAGGTTACTGGCTCTGTAATTTATAGGCGTGTTGATCCAGAAAAGAAAACGGCACTAAAAAAACTTATAAAAGAAACAGCAAAAAAGCATGGTTTGGTTGTGAACATTTTTGAAAGGAAGTAGTCATGGAAGAAAAGGATTTAATAGTTAGATTTTCTGGTGACAATTCCAAAGTGAAGAAAGCTTTTCAGGAAATCATTGAGCAAGCAGCTGAACTTGGCTTGATTGGTAATGACCTTCGGATAAACAAAGTTCCTGATAAGGTAGAAAAAAGCAAGTTAAGGAATAAATCAGCTACTGACATTATGGTAAAAGTATCAGCAAGTGAAGAAAAAGCAGAAGCCTTTATGGAAGAGTTGATTTCTATTGTATCGGAAAACCTAGGCCTGGATTCGCCTTCTACAGGAATAAAACTATTGGGCGAGGCTAGTGATGACGAAGACAAGTAGCACTCGGAGCTATGCGCACTCACGGGCAATCGCATTAGCCAAAATCAGAGAAGATTATAACTGTGAATTAAGATGTGGTGCTAGTTTAGATATACATGGGCATCACATTTTGGACTTCAGCCTAGGAGGTGAAGCAACCCCAGAGAACATACTTGTTGTTTGTAAAAAATGTCACGACTTAGTCCATGCAGGTGAAATAGTAGTAGATACATTTGACTATCGCCCTGCAAAGCTGTAACAAGGCTCTGCTACGGAAAATCTACTCGCTGGCGCTCCTAAATTCCCGCAGAGCGCGGCGCTACATGATATCAAGGAATCAAGTTGAGTGCTAAATTCGAAGTTACAGGTCTCTTTTACGAGTCGAATGGTTTCAAGTTACGAAAGTATCTCAATATAAAGCGGGCCAACATTACTCTCGATAAGCCTGATCTCATGGTTGTAATGATGAACCCTGGTTCTTCTTATCCTTTGGATGGTATAGATAATAACTTCTTTCAATCAGAGGCACAGCCAGACACCACACAACAACAGATTATGAGAGTTATGGATGCAGTGGGGTTTGATTATGCAAGAATTCTGAATTTGTCTGATCTCCGCACGCCCGATTCAGGCCAACTGTATCCGTTTTTTGAAGTCCGATGAATGTAGTTTAGAGATTACTCCATTTTTTCACCCAATCGTCAATCTGAGCTAGAGCAGCTTTTTGTCAGAGGCGTACCGGTTATTTTTGGCTGGGGTGTAAACAAAGCTTTAGTTCCTCTAGCCAAGTTGGCAATAGAAGCTTTGTGTATTAGTAACCCTCTCGGAATTTTAAAGCCAAACACTAGTTACTCGTATTATCACCCACTGCCGAAAATCTACGCAAAGCAACTTGAGTGGGTTAAGCATGTAATACAAAGCACTCGGACATAGCAAAGCTGCACCGTTGTTTTAGGTGTTCTGCTAACACCTAACAGTGGACTTTAATACCGGCACAAAACAGACAATTAAATTTAATTGTGCACTAACGTTTATTGATCGCGTTATTAACAAACTCTCCCCACCAATCCATCATTTCACGCCTTTGTTCGAGATAAATAGCTCGGTTATATGCGCGTCGCACCTCATTGCTATCGATATGGGCTAAAGCTGCTTCAATCACATCAGGTTGAAATCCATGCTCATTTAATGCAGTTGATGCAATTGAACGGAATCCATGTGCTACAAGGCGACCTGCAAAGCCAACACGCTTGATAGCCGCATTAACTGTTTGGCTATTCATTGGTTTAGTATGTGGTGATTTCATACTAGGAAAAATGTGTTCCCTATGACCGCTTATAGGTTTCATAGTTTCTAATATTGCCAATGCTTGAGGAGAGAGAGGAATGATATGTTCTCTTTTCATCTTCA
>NZ_JAMPSW010000166.1:0-4430 GCF_028484855.1 Providencia sp. PROV033
TTGGTTTGATTCATATACATCTGCTCCGAGGTAATCAGTGTTAACTGCACATCCAGATAGAATAGTAGAAGACATAACGATGCATAACATTATTTTTTTCACTACAATCACCATTTTTAATATTTATTAAAGTTAATATATATTATCAATATTAATATATATAGCTCAATACCTTGAGTTAAATTTAATTAATAAAACGATGGTATAGTTATTCATTACGAGGGAAAATGTCTGTTTTTTTGTACGGAATTCAATATTCTTCGTGTATATATTTGAGCTGAAACGGTAGTGTCAATCTATAAATGATATTTCTGTGATTATATCAACTATAGGGGTATTTAACTTCAATATAAAAAGAAAGAAACACTTATTCTATAATTAATTCAATATTTGCGTGAATGGAGATCTATTGGAAGGGGATGAATCATGGTTTATATGGTCATTTTTTTGAATGATGTTATGAATGAGTTCAAGAAATTTTATTTTAATTGTATGTAAAACATACACCCTACTTTTTTATATTTTTTTTAAAAAAAAAGTTCACAAAAATAGCTTAGATCGTATAGGCTAGTTGTATCAAAAGAAAAACCGCCTCTCGCAAGGCGGTTTTTTCTGAAGGTTGGTTCTTAGAGCTGGAACTCTTTGAACCGAGGTAACTGGTTTCGGAAGAACGCAGTCACCAAATTCTGTTCTTTCAGTGTAACGTGTTATGACCTGAAATATCAAGACTTGGATACTCTTCCCGAACGAAAAACAGTTACCAATGGCTATCGCCAATGGCGTTTTTGCGTGTCTGTCAGGGTTGGATTCAAGAGAACAGTTACCTGAACAGGCGTGATAGTCGGGCTAAACGGGGAGTTCGTGCAAATAGCCCAGCTTGGAGCGAACCACCTAAGCAAGCGCAGTGCCGGTACAGGGAAGCTGAGAGATAGCGCCCCCAGAGATTGAAAGAGCGGATTAAAACCGGCTGTAAACTTGTAAGGTGGGAACAGGAGAGCGCACGAGGGAGCCGTCAGAGGGAAACTTCTGACATCTCTAAGTCCTGTCGGGTTTCGCCACTCTTGACTAGAGCACCGAAAATCAGCCGATTTTTGTGAAGCTCGTCAGGAGGGCGGAGCCTATTGTAAAAGGGCTACTCTTCGCCTAGCTTCGTGCTCAGTTGTCGGTGCAGCGACTCCGCTTGTTCATGGAGTTCTTCACAAAGGTTGGTTTCCGCATCGAGTTTATCTGAATCCAGTTCATTGAGTTTTTCCAGTAAGAGCAGACTTTGAGCCTGTAAGAACTTAGCCATATTTACGACTGCTTTTTCTTGCTTTGTCATCTTTCAAATTCCATCATTTCCTTGCTGATTGTACAAAATCTTATCTGCTGTTAATGTTTAGGGCAAGGACACACATCGTTATCTCTGTGAGATTTCCTCGTGACCTTGCAATGGGCTTCGCCCCTTGACCCCAAAAGGACAACAGCATGACAACCAAACGCACCGAAACCGTGATTATTCGCCTGACTCCTGAAGAGAAACAATCGTTACTTCTGCGGAAAACCAAACCCCGTTTAGCGGAGTGGTTACGTGAACTGGCGTTAGGTCAGAAGCCAAAGCGTCAGCCAAAAAGCGTTGACCCAGCATTACTGTTTGAGCTTAACCGGATAGGTGTGAACCTTAATCAGATAGCCCGTCATTGCCATCAGGCTCCGGTTTCGATGGAGACGGTCAATATTGCCTTAGCGTTACGGCATATTGAGGCACAGCTTCGGGAGGTGCTTGACCGTGCTGATTAAATTTTTTGGTAACAAAGGCGGTGGCAGTCCGAAAGCCAGCATGGATTATCTGCTTCGTGAGGGTAAAGAGGATACACAATTTCAGGTCTTACGGGGCGATCCTGAATTGTCACAGTCTATTGCGGAGAGTTGCGGATTTAAGAATGCGTACACCGTGGGGTGTCTGTCATTTGAGGAAGAAAATATACCCGACCATCACAAAACCGCCATTATGGATAGATTCGAAAAGTACGTTTTTGCGGGTCTGGAGAAAGAGCAGTACAACATCACCTGGGTTGAACACACGGACAAAGACCGGTTAGAGCTGAATTTTTACATTCCTAATGTCGAGTTGACCTCACAGAAACGCTTACAGCCGTACTATGACAAAGCAGACAGACCACTGATTGAAAATTTTAAGCAAGTTATCAATCACGAATACGGACTGACCGATCCCCGTTCGCCGGATAAACAGCAAACGCTGATAACCCGAGCGGACTTACCGACAGAAAAACGCTCAGCCCTGAAAGAGATTGATTCCGGCATATCGGCATTAGTGCAGAAAGGACTGATCCGTAACCGTGATGATGTGATTGAAGCACTGAAACAGTCAGGCTTTGAAATAGCCAGAGTGACACCGAAAAACCTCTCAATCAAAACCGAGGGGCAAAACTTACGTTTAAAAGGGGCGTTCTATGAGCAGGATTTTAAATTTAGCGCAGACGTTCTCCGAGAATGCCAAGCAAGACAGCGAGATTATGACGGAGAAAGTGAAACTCGCTATCGAACAGCACGAGAACGACTTGAAAGCGCAACTGGCAGACGCCAGCAGGAATTTGAGCGAAAGTATCCAAGCCGAGCAGGCGAAATTGATCAGGCGTACCGTGAGCGTGTGGAAATTACCGTTTATCATTCTGGGCGTACTGGTGTTCATATTGGCAGGGATCAGCCTGTTTCTCACGTACTGGAGCGTGAACGAATACCAGAAACTGATCGAATGGAAACGGTCAGCCGAGATATACCAGACGCAGAGCCACAATATCAAACTGACCAACTGCACCATGGACGACAAGAGCAAACGGCTGTGCGTCGCCGTCGATCCAAAATACAAAACCGAGAGTTGGGGCGAGAAAAACGAACCCTACAAAATTCTAGCGAAGTGAGCCACGATGACCGAGACAGAACAACTCTTAGAGAACGCCTTGAACACCTTGTTACAACAGCAAGAGATCGTTATCAGCAATTTATCTCAGCGTGTCGGAGAACTCGAGACACAGAACAGTCAGTTAGCCATGCAATACAGGGAAATCAGCCAACAGTTAGCGACTTTAACCAGACTGCTGAACAGGTATCAGAACGGCTGACACAGCAGATCCAGCGACAGGAAGTAAAACGGGATCGTGGGTTCAGTATCGGTTTTTAACAGATAAAACCGCTTCAAGCCACAAACAAGTTTGCGACTTTCACCGGTTTGGCGATGAAAACCGGACGAAAAAATGAGATGTTAAAAATCTCCTCAAACGTCACAGAAACCGTTCTAAACTTTCAGCGTAGATTTGGGTGTTTGATAGGGTGATCGTGTCTTAAAATCGCGCTGAGGCGTTCTGATGGAGTTAAACGGGCTGTTTTGAGTAGTAAACTCGCCCGTTTAACATAATGGGTCTTATAGGAACAATGATTGTCTAGTACAGATGTGTCTTTTATCAGAAATGATACTAAACATTCTTATTTAAAGAGACCAGACTCTTTCTTAACTCTGGCTTCCCCTTCTTTTGTTAAAAGGTTTTCAGTTCCTTTGGCGACACTACGTTGTGCATCTGCATCAGACTGAATGACATCAGTGTTAGCAGCTTGTCTTTTTAGCTCCTGATCTATGAAATCATCCTCTCTATTAACTCTTGCTTTCTTTTTGGCTAACTCTAGTTTTCTTTCTTCAAGCTCGAGCATTCTGAGTTCATCTTCAAAAGACTGATCTCTTTTTTTATCTTTGATGTACTCATTATATGCTTTTTCTTTTTCAGCAGCGGCAGCTCTAGCTTGAGCATTTGCTTTAGCTTGAGCATTTGCTCTAGCTTGAGCATTTGCTTTAGCTTTAGCTTCTGCTTTAGCTTTAGCTTCTGCTTGTGATTTCATTATTGCTTGAGCTTTAGCTGATTCCCCTTCTCTTTCTGCTGCTGCAACAGCTTCAAGTTGACTGTTTAAATCGGCATAAGAGTAATTCGAAAATGAAAAAGCAAAAAAAGAAATTAATAGAATTTTATTCATTTTTATTTCTCTACAGGGCACTCAGCATTTGGTTGTATCCGTGTTTCATTTTCTTTTGTTGTAATGATCAAAGCGACGCCAGTCTTAAACTGACACTTTTTCCCTGCTTGAGTTGATGTATATACATTATTGCCTTCTTTATAGGTTAAACTAACACCTTCGACAATGACTTTATCGTTAACCATTGATCCTGCAAGGTTACCGGCTACACCGCCTGCTACACCACCTGCAACTGCGCCTCCAGTGCTTTTGCTTCCCACGTTATATCCACCTACAGCACCAGCAACGGCACCTAATATAGAACCAGCCATTTGGGCTCTTTCTTTCTGAGCTGTGTTATTAATAGAAACTTTAGCAGGGAGAATTGATATAATATTTACAGTTTTTGTTTTTTGTTTGCTATTTAA
>NZ_JAMPSW010000167.1:0-3718 GCF_028484855.1 Providencia sp. PROV033
GAAGTAGCAATAATGCTTTTAAGATTTAAATTAGTGAATTTTCTCATGGCAGGCACAATAATAAACCCGCCCCCGACACCTAATAAGCCCGTCAGCAATCCTGCAACCAAACCTATTCCACCCAGTATAGATGCCGTTTGTATATTCCAAATAAATTTTCCAGTTTGCTGATTGATTTTACAGGGTGCATCATCAATATCGATAACCTTATTAAAAACAATACGATATGCAACAATAAACATCACAATGCTAAAGGCAAAAATCAGCCATTGGGGTGAAATAATTTGAGCTAAATAAATGCCATATTTAGCCGCTGGTATGCTAATCAATGCAATCCATATGGCAGCTTTATAACGAATATGCTGCTGAATCAGCCCTTGAATAACACCAACAAATGCAGCTAACGTTATCGCTAATAAGCCTACAGGAGCTGCCTGCGCTACATCCCAGCCTTGAGAGGTCATTAAAGCGGGGACCGCCAAAATACCCCCACCAGCCCCCGTTAATCCTAATAGGCAGCCAATAACGAATCCTTCAAAGATTAATGTGAACATAACAGCTTATTTTCTATTTTCGCAATCAGTGAAGAAAGTTGATATTCCCCGGCTATCAAATCCACCAAACGAGCATCATGAAAAAGCGCAATAGAAGGAACAGATTTAATTCCGTATTGCGGGGCTATTGTCGGAGATTGGGCGATATCCACTATTCCAAAATGTACACTCCCACCAAAATGCGAACCGCCATTATCAGAAAAGTAGTCTGCTAATTGTAAATAGATAGGCTTCATTGTTTGACAAGGCTGGCACCAAGACGCAGAAAAATAGATTAATGCCCATTGCCCACTCGATTGCATTGGGTCAGATAACAATCGGCTAAAGTTCTCACTACTGATCAGGGGAACCGCGGACATGATAATTTTCCTTTTGCCAGATAGAATACGCTTTGACTATATCAGCTAAATTAACAAGGTTCCTCCCTAACTATTACTTACGTTAATCTTTAGCGCCGCCGCAATCGCCAGTGGAGAGAACGTAATACTTGCCGCAAACAATGCCCCTAGAATGGCAAAATAGCCTCCAAGCTGCATATTAAAACTGTGTGCTTCCATTGTCCCTGTGGCGTAAATCAGAACCGGAATATACAACGGTAATACTAATAAGCTGACCAGAACGCCGCCTTTCTTCAGTGATACCGTCAACGCAGCGCCAATCGCCCCAATGAAACTTAATACTGGCGTACCCAATAATAACGTGCCCGCTAGCACTAGCAATGTTTCGCTATTAATCGATAACATGACCGCCGCCACAGGAGAAAGCAGTACCAACGGTAATCCCGTGACTAACCAGTGGGAGATCACCTTAGCCAACACAGTCATAAACAGTGGGTGAGGCGCTAATAGCAATTGTTCGAGAGAGCCATCCAAATAGTCATCTTTAAATAAGCGTTCTAACGAAAGCAGTGATGATAAAATTGCCGCAACCCAGAAAATCCCGACGGAAATCCGCGCCAACAATTGAGGCTCAGGTCCGATACTCAACGGGAATAACGTAATGACAATCAAAAAAAACCACAGTGGGTTGACGAGTTCAGAGAAACTGCGAAACGCAATTTTGAGCTCTCTTTTTATTAATAACCAAAACATCACTCATACCCGCCTGTCAGTTTTAACGTACCAAAATGCCCTGTCATCGCTTGGTGCGACGTAAACAAAATCATACCGCCTTGCTGGGCATGTTGATGAAAACGCTCAGTTAAACGATTAACACCTGCTACATCAATAGCCGTAAATGGTTCATCCAAAATCCACAACGGCGCTTCACTTAGCCATAGGCGAGCAAGATTGACCCGACGCTGCTGTCCTGCCGAAAGCTGCCCCACCGGAATATCTTCATATCCCATCAAAGAGACCTCTTCTAATGCAGACCAGATTTTGTCCCCTTCTGGCTCATGGTGGTACATTTGATAATAAAATTTCAGATTTTCATAAGGTGTCAGCAATGATTTTACGGCGGGTTTATGCCCCAGATACAATAGATGACGAGTAAACTCTTCCTTTAGTTTTTCAATCGATTGTTGCTGCCATAGAATCGTTCCTTCGTCTGGCTTTAATAACCCAGCCATCATGCGTAACAGGGTCGTTTTCCCTGCCCCATTCGGACCTTCCACCTGCAAAATTTGACTCGGTAAAACGGAGAAATCCAGTTGCCGGAATAACGTTCTATTTTGTCGGTGGCAAGTAATTTTATCCGCACTTAACATGGGGCTGAGTTCCTTTTAACATCCGTGAAATCGCTAGCTTTTGGTGACTTTGCTCAGCAGCATATCACTAATGCTGTCATTAGAAATTGTTTCACCGCAAAGCACTTGCATCAAAACTTCTGAGCCAAGAGAAGAGAGCGAAAATAGCATATCAGGATGCAACAAACGGATTTTATCCATATTTGACTCTTGGTTAACTAATACCACCGTTTTCGCCTCACCTTTGCTGCCTGATTGTTCTTTCACTCCCAGCAAGGCAAACGTACTCAAAGAGTCACTATCGGTCATGATAAGCACACATTTAGCCTGCTTCACATTTGCCTCTGCCAATAAGGCAGAATCCGTCGGGTCCCCCGTGACAATATTGTCTTTTTCAGGGTAGTGGCTACGGTGGCTATCTTGACAAATGACTGCGACAGGAAGTTCCCGCTTTTTCAGCGCTTGGTAGATATTAACGGCCATCGGTGTGCTACCAATGACAACATAATGATTTTTCATATATGAAAACCTCTTACGAACAATCTCTTTCGTTCCTTTCGCTAATACACCCACCACATACACCACGGAAGTAGTAAAAATAGTGATCCCTAAAATAATCACGGTGACCGTAAATACACGGGCATCTATTGTCACGGGAACAATATCGCCAAACCCCACCGTCGTCATGCAAACAAGCGCAAAATAGAATGCCGTGGTGCCATCTTTCACAACTGGCGAGAATTCATCACCAATATACAGCGTACCGAAAATGGAGTAGATCAATAATGAAATAATACAGGTAAGCGCAACAAAACCCGCGCTACTGATACTATGTCGAGGGTAAAGCTTCCAAAACAGCGTTAATGCAACCAGCAAACCAAACGAGAAATATCCCTGTCTTACGTGGTCTACAGCGATCCGCAAATCTACAAACGCGATAATCGCCAGTAGCAATAGTGCAAAAACCCAAGCTATACGCGCACCGTTAATCATAAATAGCGATAAAAATATCAACGCGATCCCTAATAAAAAGCGCGGGATATCCAATAATTTCATAAATCCGAGGGATTTTAGCCATTCAGTAAATCCACTTTGGCGCCAATCGATATAGTCTGTGTAAGCACTCAGCACCGGTTTTAAGATTAAGCCCCCATCAACAATCACCAGAATGGAGAGCAAAATTCTTACGGCTAAAGCGGATCTCAAAAAAGCCACAAAGGCGTTATCTAGCATCGTGTTGTGCCACCCATCAATTAAATCGCCGGTTGGTATTTCCAGCGAATAGATTAACAAAGAATAATATCAATTCCATGACTTATGCAATAAATGAAAAATCTATCTGAAAAGCCTCATTTCTTAATGAGTTAATCATTAAAGGATGGATGAAAAGAAAAACTTATACATTATTTAAAAATCATTGATAATCAGTGTAATAAATTACTCATTATCCGTAATGAGTTCATTATTAATATAATTT
>NZ_JAMPSW010000168.1:0-3645 GCF_028484855.1 Providencia sp. PROV033
TATTCACCGATATCGCATCATAACCACGATTTCTTATTTCGTATGGCACACTAGCCGGATTTTGAATGTAGAATCTGCGCTGAGCGCAAAAAATGGTACTAACCTCCCTCCCTCCATGATCATCGCTACTCCCTTGTTTAACGGGGCATATCAACTTTTTCAGCATCAGATTCAGTACTTTCAAGGGAGGTATCTCCTGAAGGCTAGCTATTGTCGTCGTCATGACAAAAACATTTTCTTCATATAAGAGAATTGAGAGTCTACTGTTTGTACTGAATGCGATGATGGGCGAAGTGGAGCTTCACTGATACTGATTTATCCCAATGTCATAACCTAGATTGTTTTGATTGATTCGATCGAAATGGCTTTTGTGTGAGTTAGAATTTCAATAAAGTGCGGATAACTGGCGTATTTTTTTAACGTTACCCATCACCACCATGAACTGTGGGACTCACTGACATCTTATCATCATCGCTACCTCTTGTTTAATAAGGTCTCAACATTGGAGTCAATTTTGTTCCTGTCTGCTCTGACCGTTAGAAGATTATCAATGTAAAATAATCTCTGTAGTTACTTCCTACCTCGTAAATAACATAAAATTCTCCTTTGAACGTTCTAACGCACTCAAACACTGCCTCTATTTAAGTGATTTAAGTGTAAAAAATCTGAGTCCTTTTAGGTATTACGCCGTAATCAAAATTCTGAATGTTTTTCTACACTAAACTATTATTTAGCAGTCATATCATGGTGAAATGGTAGCAAATTCGAAAAAATAGAGAGGGCAGAAGAAAAAAGTCACAAAAAGGAATAATAAGTTCCTTAAGATTACCCGTGAGATATTTGATATACTGAATTCGTGTTTATCAGACCAATGCTAAACTAGTAGAGTTTACATCAATCGCTGTGGTTATTAATTTTGTAGGGAATCCGGTAAGTGGCTAAAAGAACCTATTCTGTTCGGTACATTGCAGGTGAACCTGCAAAACGTATTCAGCCTATGCCAATTCATATGCTTGGAGATTCACTTCCTATTGGTCTCCCACTCTTTCCTGCGGGCGAAACATTAGATGTAGTGACGTGGAACATCTATAAACAGCAGCGACCTAACTGGAAATCCACGTTGGCGGAACTTGTCAAAGAAAAAAAA
Organism: Providencia sp. PROV033; assembly: GCF_028484855.1. NCBI lineage: Bacteria > Pseudomonadati > Pseudomonadota > Gammaproteobacteria > Enterobacterales > Morganellaceae > Providencia > Providencia sp. PROV033. The sequence goes on from NZ_JAMPSW010000168.1 coordinate 1,148, forward strand.
TTGTTATTGCTTCAAGAAGCGCAAATGTCTCCAGAGTTAGTCTCGTTCGCTGCTCATCATCAATTAATTGCTGACCAAGTTCCTGCATTACCTTTTTCTCCTCATCCCTCTGGCGTGATGACTCTCGCGACAGCTCACCCGATTTATTGTTGTCCTTTACGAGAAAAAGAGCCGTTATTACGCTTAGCAAAATCAGCGTTAATCACGGTTTATCCATTGCCTAATGGCAAACATCTCATGGTCGTAAATGTGCATGCAATTAACTTTAGCTTTGGGGTGGATGTTTATACTAAGCAGCTGGGCAAATTGGGTTCTCATATTAGTAAACATGTGGGACCTGTTATTTTAGCGGGGGATTTTAATGCTTGGAGCCGTCAACGAGTGAATGCATTGAAGCGTTTTATTCGCTCTGTAGGACTCAAAGAAGTTCTCTTTGATGTCGATCTACGCACAAAAGCGTTTGGTCGCCCATTAGATTTTATGTTTTACCGTGGTTTAAAATTGAAGGAAAGCCGTGTATTACAGACGGATGCCTCTGACCATAATCCTATCATCACGCAATTTAAATTAACTAAATAGCCCCTTTTAAGACTATCCCACCTTATTTATCCCTGTAATTATTGTAGATTTTACGCTCAATTTTATGGGGGAATACTGCATTGAAACAATTACTACCCTTGCTCTTACTGTGTTGCATACCCTATGCATTAGGGAAAAATAATCTTGAACTAGCAAAGAAGGCAGAACAGTTGCCCCGTTTAGTTATGTATGATTCATCATATCGACAAATAGATTATCCCAATGGTGATATACCTAGTCATTATGGCGTTTGTTCTGATGTTGTGATCCGCAGTTACCGTCAATTAGGTATCGATCTTCAGAAACGCCTTCATGGAGATATAAAGAAAAACTTTAGCCAATATCCGAGCCAAAAAATATGGGGACTTAGTAAGCCTGACGCCAATATTGATCATCGGCGAGTCCCTAACTTGGAAACCTTTTTTACACGAAAAGGTACCGTTATGCCGATCACATTAAAAGGGGAGGATTATCGACCTGGTGATATTGTTTCGTGGCGTTTAGATAATGGTCGCCCACATATTGGAATTGTGACATCCATCAAAGCATCGAATAGTCAATCTTACTTAGTGATGCATAACATTGGGTATGGTCAAGTGGCTGAGGATGTTTTATTTAAATGGAAGATAGTCGGACATTATTCATATTAATATTTTTATTTCAAAGAGTTACGGAAGCTATCTAGGGGAGGATTGTGGGCAATTTAATGTTTATTTACCGGATAAAATACTTTAATATCTGAAAGTGATTAGTTTTTCTTGTTGATTATTGAATTATATGCAATTTATTGTATTGGTTGTTATCGGCATTAAACTATATTTACTAAGTGTAAAGCACAGAGATGATCAGGATATATTTATCGGGTTGTTTTATTTCTTAAGGATTTTACATCATGAAAAATATAGTTATTGTGGGTGGTGGTACTGGCGGTACCATGTTAGCTAATATTTTGGCAAGAAAACTTAATAAAGACATTTTTTCTCAAAAAATAAAAATAACATTAATTACCGATAATCCCATTCATTATTATAAACCTGCATTTATGTATGTGGCTTTTAATATGTTTTTTAAGGACGAATTGAGTCGTCCTGAGCGTGAATTATTAAGACCGGAAATTGAATTAGTTATTGATAAAATTGATTCCTTCGATTTTAAAAATAAAGAGTTATACTCGAGAAATAATAAAAAATACCATTATGATTATTTGGTTGTAGCAACGGGATGTATCCCTAGACCTGAGCGTATTGAAGGTCTAAAAGAAATGGGAAATCATTTTTATGCTTATGATGCATCTCGTAAATTAGCTGATCAATTATCTAAGATTGAAAAAGGGCGTATTTTTATTACTGTTTCATTCCCTGAGACGCCTAATGTTCCCCATCAGTGTGGAATTGCACCGATGGAAACAACTTTAATGATTGATGAATATTTACGAAAACGTCGAGTTAGGGATAATATTGAAATTGTTTATACTTATCCAACGGTTTCACAATTACTGCGTAATTGTTTATTCATGCAACAACCTGTTTGTGAAGTTATTCCCGAAATATTTGTCACGAAAAATATTAAAGCGCAACGAGGGTTTACCTTAGCTAAAGTTGATCCAGATAAGAAATTAGCGTACTCCAAAGAAGGGGATGAACAGCCTTTTGATTTATTAATTAGTACGCCGCCAATTACTGCGGTAGAGGCTGTTGTGAATACAGGATTAAGTGAGCATAACAACGGTGAAGGTTGGTTACCAACAGACCATGAAACGATGCAAGTTTATGGTGTAGAAGGCGTTTATGTCATTGGCGATACGGTTGACTTACCAATTAGTAAAGCAGGGGGAAGTTGCCATAACCAAGCCGCAATTATCGCAGACAATATTTGCGGTGAATTAATCTACGGATACCCTGCTGCAATTTATGATGGAC
>NZ_JAMPSW010000169.1:0-3535 GCF_028484855.1 Providencia sp. PROV033
TAAAAATTAATGGGAACTATTTAATTAAATTTATAGATAAATAAGGATGACAAAAAACAAAAAAGGCAGTGAATATTTGGATTTAATGAAAAAGGAATAGAATATTATGAATGTAGTTCAAGAGTTTATAGTGAGGGGAGTGCCTGAGTTAATCAACCTATATTATACTGGGCTGAAAAACTCAGGCTTTTGCCTATTATCCGATAGTCATTAAGCTTGCATTACCACCTGCTGCGGCAGTATTCACACTTAAAGAACGTTCATGCACTAAGCGTTCAATGAGCAAGTTAGTTTCACCACGCTCAAAGCCTTGGACTGAAATAATCGGCCCTTTGCGTTTGGCAATCGCTTCACAAACGTGTTTCAGTTGATCGCAATCTCCGTGATAAATCACACCTTCAATTGGCTCCATTGTGTTTTGCCAATCTTTGGTGAATGATATAGTTTTGCGGACTTTTTCTGGCAGTGATTTAAATAGCTTCTGATGCAGTTCGCTATTTTCCCACAGTGTTTGACAACCACTTGCGAGCACGGCAGATAACTGAGTCAAACAATCACGTTCATTATCGCTAAGGCATAAAATAGTGCCGCGTGGACGCAAGGTGTAGGTGTTCTTTTCACCCGTTGGCCCTGGTAATAAACGTGTTGTACCGGCTTGCGTTAAACGAGCAAATTGTTCAACCGTAGATTGTTCAATTACAGACTGTTCAACATCCGTTTTCTGTTTTTGTACCCATGCAGAAAAAGCTTCAAATGGTGCGAGTAACTCTGCGCGAGCACTTGCGTCCATTGGTAAGTGGCTGTCTTGCTGCTCCAGTGTTTGGCAAACTGCATTCTCAGGACGCTCGCTTAATAAACGGTAGAGATAAAGCGGCCCACCAGCTTTAGGTCCTGTACCTGAAAGTCCTTCACCACCAAATGGTTGTACACCGACAACAGCACCGACCATATTGCGGTTAACATATAAGTTGCCCACTTTCGCTTTAGCAACCACTTGATTGATGGTTTCATCAATGCGGGTGTGAACACCTAATGTTAATCCGTAACCCGCCGCGTTAATTTGGTCAACTAATTGTTCTAATTCATCACGTTTGAAGCGAACAACATGCAGAACAGGTCCGAAAATTTCTTTTTTCAACTCACCAATATTATCTAACTCAATCAGAGTTGGCTTAACGTAGGTTCCTTCGGCTTGTTCTTGCTGATCTTGGCTGTCTGCAAAGACAGCTTGGAAAACGTTTTTACCTTTACTGCGCATTTGTTGAATATGTTGGTCAATATTCTCTTTGGCTTCACTATCAATGACAGGACCAATATCGGTGGAGATGTGTTCAGGATTTCCCATCCGGCACTCTTCCATTGCACCTTTCAACATGCGAATTGTTCGGTCAGCGACATCTTCTTGAACACAAAGAATACGCAATGCGGAGCAGCGTTGACCCGCACTGTCGAATGCAGAAGCGACGACATCGGTGACAACTTGCTCAGTGAGTGCTGAAGAATCAACAATCATCGCATTCAATCCGCCAGTTTCTGCAATCAGAGGCGTTGGGCGACCCTGAGTATCTAAGCGACCCGCAATATTACGCTGCAATAAGCCCGCGACTTCGGTTGAACCAGTGAACATCACGCCACGAACGCGCTGATCGCCGACTAATTTTGCTCCGATAGTTTCACCTTTACCCGGTAAAAATTGCAGAACATCACGAGGAATGCCCGCTTGGTGCATAATGGATACCGCGATAGCACCAATTAATGGTGTTTGTTCCGCAGGTTTTGCCAGCACAGTGTTACCTGCGGCTAATGCAGCTGCGATTTGCCCAGAGAAAATGGCTAATGGGAAGTTCCATGGGCTGATACAAACAACAGGGCCAAGAGGGCGGTGAGTGTTATTATCAAAATCTTCACGGACTTGAGTAGCGTAATAGTTTAAGAAATCAACCGCTTCACGCACTTCAGCAATCGCATTGGCGTAAGTTTTCCCAGCTTCACGCACTAGTACATCCAATAATGGCTGCAACTGTTGCTCCATAATATCGGCAGCACGTAACAGGATAGCTGCACGTTCAGATGGTGGTGTTGCAAACCAAATCGCACCTGCATCAGTGGCGATATTCAGCGCATGTTCAGCTTCTTGTTCGCTGGCTTCACGTACTTTACCCTCGATATCGCGATGGCAGGCTGGGTTGATAATTGCGACGGCTTCAGGTAGCGCTTGTTGTGCCACAAATTCGCCACCCAAAAGTGGTTCTGCGATTTTTTCTTGCGCCGCGGCATTGAGTAATGCGCTCGAGAGTGATGCTAAGCGGTGTTCGTTAGATAAATCTAAGCCCATTGAATTAACACGGCGAGTTCCATACAGGTCACGCGGTAATGGAATTTTAGGGTGTGGTAAGCCAATTTGCCCTTCAGTTTTAGATAGCTCACGAACGTCTTTAACCGGATCAGCAACCAATTCATCTAATGGGATCGTGGCATCCGCAATTCGGTTAACAAACGAAGTGTTTGCCCCGTTCTCTAAGAGGCGGCGAACTAAGTAAGCTAATAATGTTTCGTGGGTACCGACTGGGGCATAAATGCGACATGGTCGGTTGAGTTTACCGTCTGCCACTTTACCAACGACTTGTTCATATAATGGTTCACCCATGCCATGTAGGCATTGGAATTCATATTGACCAGGGTAGTAGTTTTTACCTGCAATTTGGTAGATAGCGGATAGTGTGTGCGCGTTATGCGTCGCAAATTGTGGGTAAATTAAGTTAGGTACAGACAGTAATTTACGTGCGCAAGCGATATAAGAAACGTCGGTATACACTTTGCGGGTATAAACTGGATAACCTTCTAGGCCGTCAATTTGTGCACGTTTAATTTCGCTATCCCAATAAGCCCCTTTTACAAGACGGATCATCAGGCGGCGTTGGCTGCGTTCGGCTAAATTGATAATTGAGTCGATAACAAATGGGCAGCGTTTTTGGTAAGCCTGAATGACAAAACCAATACCGTTCCAGCCAGCCAATTTCGGTTCAAAACACAATTTTTCGAGTAAATCTAACGAAATTTCTAAGCGGTCAGCTTCTTCAGCATCAATGTTGATACCAACATCGTATTGGTGAGCTTGCAAGACTAAAGAGAGTAAGCGCGGATACAGTTCTTCCATTACGCGCTCGTATTGCGCGCGGCTATAACGTGGATGCAGGGCGGATAATTTGATGGAAATACCCGGCCCTTCATAGATCCCGCGTCCATTCGAGGCTTTACCAATTGCGTGGATCGCTTGTTGGTAAGAGACCATATAATCTTGGGCATCTTTCTCGGTTAATGCAGCTTCACCTAGCATATCGTAGGAGTAGCGGAAACCTTTGTCTTCTAATTTACGTGCGTTGGCAAGGGCTTGGGCGATGGTTTCGCCGGTGACAAATTGTTCACCCATCAAGCGCATTGCCATATCCACGCCTTTTCGTACCAGCGGCTCACCACTTTTGCTGATAATGCGATTTAACGAGGAGGATAGTTTTGCTTCGTTGTGGGTAGAGAC
>NZ_JAMPSW010000170.1:0-3502 GCF_028484855.1 Providencia sp. PROV033
TACCTACCAAAGACTCACCGCCGAAGAATTTTATTTATCATTTTATCTAACTATTCCTGCAAATTGTGCCAGCAAGATTTAGAATCAAGGCAGGAAAAGCATGGCGCATTTTATGCTGTAAACACTCAAATCAGCATACCAAAAAAACCGATGTCAACTGATTGAAAAGCGTAAAACGAACAGTTTAAAGTTTGCGTATATTTTCGAGGTGTTGGTGTTTATTTACTGTCATTATGTCGAATAAATAGACTAAATACTTCTTTGTGATTATTTAAATAGAGATAAGTGAAACAAATCCCGTACACTTTATTTGTATTAAGTCCTATGCATGGGGAAGATTAATATTCTGCATAATGTTGATTATTTATGGTTAACTAAAATCAACATGATAGGATTAATGAATTCCAATTATTTTTTGTTATCAACAACTATATTTTATATAGTTTTATTATTCATTATTGTAACTATTACTTTTTTAAAAATTAAAAAATCATTGCATAAGTATGCAGTTATAATTGTTTGTAATTTATTTATCTATTGTGATATGGTGCAAAAGTATCCTTTTTATTCAAGGTGAATGCCGTATTATCATAAGGTTGTTTCCTTTGGTTTAAATTCTTTTTTCACACATGCAAGATGTATATTCAATATTTATGCATATCCAGCGTGGCGATTTTACGCGCAAAAAGAATGTTAATCAGCATTGTCATTTATAGTTGATAAATACTTCATTTTATTTTGAATAAAAAGCACATCGTTCTGCGTGTATTTCAGATTTGAAATAACTCGCCATAAAATAATAAATGATAGGAAACCAACATGCACAATGACTTTTTAACACACGAAACTGAAATGCTGAATTTATTGAAGCAAGTCGTTAATATCGAGTCAGGTTCATACGATAAAGAGGGTGTTGATAACCATGCCGCATTTTGGTGCGAACGCTATCAATCAATGGGCTTTGAGGTTGAAGTTATTCCAAATGAAAAATTAGGGAATAACTACCGTATTTATTATCCATCTACCACGCCTGAAATTTTAATTTTACTGCATCTTGATACAGTTTTTCCAAAAGGTACTGTTGCGGAAAGACCATTCAGTATTGAGGGCGATAGAGCTTATGGGCCGGGTGTTATCGACATGAAAGGCAGCCATGTTATGGTGCATCAGGTCATTAAGCAGCTCTATGCAACACAAGATGAGCGTTATAAAAAAATTGAAGTTCTGCTGAACTGTGACGAAGAAATTGGCTCAATTTCATCACGCACTGTAATTGAGCAATGCGCAAAGGGCAAACGCTATGCCTTAGTGATGGAACCCGCTCGCGCAAATGGCGCCATTGTAAGTGCACGTCGTGGTGTAGGAACTTATGTTCTGACGATTCAAGGAAAAGCATCCCACTCAGGAATTGCACCAGAAGCTGGAATTAGTGCAATTCAAGAGCTGGCCTACAAAATCCAGAGCTTACATGCTCTGTCTCAGCATGATAAAGGCTTATCGGTCAATGTGGGGCTGATCTCGGGTGGAACATCTGTGAATACGGTTGCGCCAAATGCCCGTGCAGAGATTGATGTGCGGATCTCTTCAGAGCAGCAAGGTGTTGAGATTGATAAAAAAGTCCGCGAAGTTTGTAGCCAACCTGTACTAGAGGGTATCCAGCTTTCTCTGACGGGGGGAATTAACCGTCCTCCGATGGCAAAAACGGTAGAAAGTGCTGAGCTCATCGACATCATCAAACAAGAAGCCAATAAATTAGCAATTACACTGGAAGATGTTTCTACTGGTGGTGGCTCTGATGCTTCATTTACAGCGGGAGTTGGAACACCAACAGTGGATGGTTTGGGACCGATCGGTGGCTATCAACATAGTGACAAAGAATATCTTGAGATCCCTTCTTTAAGCGAGCGCGCACAGTTATTTTTTAATGTATTAACGCGTATTACGCAGTAATCATGACCCACAAAATAAATAATAATCCAACAGGATAAGTCTATGGCAACAACATCAACAACATCAACAACACCACAAAAAAAACGTTCTGATGGGATAAACCCATATGTATTGCTCTTTTTCATCTTAGTCGCGGCAGCCATTGCGACATGGATTGTGCCAGCGGGTCAATACGCATCAGAAACTAAAGTTATCACAACCATCAAAGATGGGGTCGAGACTCAAGTTAAGAGCTCTTATACCATTCCTGGGAGTTATGAACGTTTACCGGAACAGCACGGCGTATTGCCAGGACAAGTCTTTACTTCTATCGCCGATGGATTAGTTAAAGCCGCGCCCATTATTTTCTTGATTATCTTTACTGGGGGTGCTTTACATCTGCTTGAAACGACTGGGGCCATTAATAAAGTCCTGAGTAATATTTCACGCAGTAAAAAACTTAATGACTTTTTATTAATCACGATTTTCTTTGTTGTTTTCTCGATTCTAGGCACCACAGGTATTGTTGTGAACTCAATTATTGCCTTCGTCCCTATAGGGTTATTGGTGGCAAAATCAGTCGGGATGGATGACAAGTTTGGTGCGGCGATTGTTTACGTTGCTGCATATTCCGGTTTTAACGCATCCGTTATGGCTCCGATGACGGTTGGTTTATCTCAAGGGTTAGCGGATGTTCCCCTGTTATCGGCATTTGGCTTCCGTACGGTTGTATATATTAGCTTTGTGATCGCAGGGATTATCTTCTTAACTCTGTATGCTAAAAAATGCCGTCGTCAGGGGATGGTTCGCCCTGACGTTGAAATCGATGACAGTCAATTTGAGACGTCAAAAATTTCTTTACGCCACGTTATCACCTTATCTTACGCCGCATTTTGTTTAATTGGCTTCATTTTTGGTGCCATTGAATGGAGCTGGGGTGAAAAAGAGATGATGGCGATGTTTATCATCTTAGGTGTGGGCGTGGGTGTATTGAATAGAATGTCGGCGAACGATATTGCGACAGGTTTCCTGAAAGGCTGCGCAGGTATGGTTGGCGGCGCATTTATTGTCGGTATGGCGAGAGCGATTGCGATTGTACTTGCTGACGGTATGATCTTAGACACGATTGTAAATTCGATTATCTCTTTGATGGGCGGATTACCAAAAACGTTATCTGCACTTTCAATGTTTGGTACTGCGGCGATTATGCACTTCTTTATCTCTTCAGGATCGGGTGAAGCCGCAGTTTTAGTACCTATTTTCACCCCAATGGGGGATTTGTTAGAAATTACTCGCCAAACTACCGTACAGACCGTACTAATGGGTGAGGGGGTTGTCAACTGTATTAACCCAACATCTGGTATTTTGATGGCCGTATTGGCGACATCGAAGATTCCTTATACCAAGTGGTTGAAATTTATTTGGCCTCTGGTTTTAACATGGGTCATTATTTCTATTATTTCGATCGTGTATGCAGTGGTGACAAATTTAGGTCCGATTTAAGAGGGACCAAGTTTAGTCATCAAGATAGACAGGATATAAACCAAAGCGCTACTCGAAAGAGTGGCGTTTT
>NZ_JAMPSW010000171.1:0-1600 GCF_028484855.1 Providencia sp. PROV033
CGGCGGATAGGGAGGTGGCCACCATGGCAACACGCCCTTATACCCTGGCTCCTGGCGAGACCGTCGATATGGTTGCGGCGCATTATAATATGACGCCAGATGCACTGCGCAAGCTCAATCAGTTCCGCAGTTTTGCTCATGGCTGGACGCAACTGCGCCCTGGCGACGAACTGGACGTGCCTTTGGCACCCTTGCCGAAGGTTGTCTGGGAGGGCGGCGCGAAGAGCGCGCCAGCGTCGGGGGATGCTCAGGCCCTGCGCGCCGCCGAGTTGGCCTCGCGAGTCGGTGGTTTTTTGGGAAGCAACCCGAACGGTGAGGCCGCCTCGTCTTTGGCACGCGGAATGGCCACCAGTGCGGTCGGGGGGGAGATCCAGCAATGGCTGAACCAGTTCGGTACTGCCCGGGTGCGGTTGGATGCGGACAAGCATTTTTCTCTCAAGAATTCGCAGCTTGACTTGTTGGTTCCGTTGCGTGAGCAAAAGGACGCGCTGGTATTTACCCAGGGGAGTGTACACCGCACTGATGAACGGAACCAGGTCAACCTGGGGCTGGGGTATCGTTGGTTTGCCGACGACTGGATGCTGGGGGGAAATACGTTCCTCGACCACGATATCTCCCATTCCCATACCCGCATGGGGGTGGGGATGGAGTATTGGCGTGATTACCTGAAGCTGAGCGCCAACGGTTACATGCGTCTGAGTGGCTGGAAGGACTCGCCGGATTTGACGGATTATGAGGAGCGGCCTGCGAACGGCTGGGACGTTCGGGCACAGGCCTGGCTGCCGACGATGCCGCAGTTGGGCGGTAAGCTGACTTACGAGCAGTATTACGGTAACGAAGTAGGTTTGTTCGGTAAAGACAAGCGGCAGCGTGACCCACATGCCATTACGGCAGGGGTGAACTACACCCCGGTGCCGTTGCTGACGTTCAATGCTGAGTACCGCCAGGGGCAATCCGGTCAGAACGACGCGCGTCTGGGTGTGGAGATGCGCTACCAGTTTGGGGTGCCGTGGCATCAACAGATCGATCCGGGAGCGGTTTCTGCGCTGCGCAGTCTGGCGGGTAGCCGCCACGATTTGGTTGAGCGCAACAACAATCTCGTACTGGAGTATCGCATGAAGGAGGTGATAGACCTCCTCACCGCCGAGACGGTGACCGGTCATGCGGGGGAGAAAAAGTCTCTCGGCGTCTTGGTCAACAGCAAATACGGGCTTGCCCGCATCGATTGGGTTGCCCCGGCCTTGTTTATGGCCGGCGGGAAAATCGTGCACGACGGTGCTGAAAGGTACAGCGTGGTTCTGCCTGCGTACCAGACGGCGCCTGGTGCAGTAAATACCTATACGGTCAGCGGCGTGGCGATAGATACGCACGATAACACCTCGAACCGCAGTGAGACGCAGGTGACGGTGCTGGCGCCGGTTATCAGCGAGAGCCAGAGTAGCTTTATGCCGGCCCGCAGCACGTTACTGGCGGATGGTAAAAGCACACAGGTGCTGACGCTGACACTGAAGGATGCGGCGGGCAACGCGGTGGACGTGCCCGAATCAGAAGTGGCCGTTGGAACGGGAGAGGGAGCGCTGAAGAGCGCCCATATTTCTGC
>NZ_JAMPSW010000172.1:0-3303 GCF_028484855.1 Providencia sp. PROV033
GTCATTCATAAACCTTAAAACATTAAATAAGAATCAATTTCAATATATATTAAATAAAATAAACTCATGAGCACGAATCTGTTTTTATTTTTAAACAAATTAGGAGTAAAAAACAATAGGGTGAAATTTGGGGAGATTTCCAACCAAAGCATGATTTACACATTACTAATATGAAGGGTTTTTTAAAGTGAATAAATTACAAAAGGTTACGATATCCCTACTCATAATACGCTTAAAATCAGTAGTGATAAAATCTTAAAACAATCATAATAAGACTAAATTTTAGTCTTATATGTCAAAATAAATATCTTTTCATATTTACATTTTAACCAATGTGAATATAAAATGAAAAACCATTATCAATGTAAAAATAATAATAAAATTCAATCGGTTAACTTAAATCTTTCATTACATGGTTGGTAACAATTATGAATACAATACATTGAAATGTACAAAATATGTCAAAATATTATTTCAATGACATTTAATGACACTTAATTTAACTTAAGTTATTGATGTTTGTGATGTAGATCAAATTAAGATGCATTAAAAATGACACATACATTTAAGACGCGGGTTTTATTTATGGGGTTGAAACAAATTCAGATTATTGTTGGTCACACCGACATTTTTGAAGGGAATGGATGACATGATGTTTCTATCATTCACCGAGCAAGAATCGCAAAAGTAACCGAAAAGAAATCTAATTTGCAGGTATAATCCCTTCAATTTCATTCAACAGGCTTAGATACCAACATGGCAAAACTCACCTTACAAGAGCAAATGCTCCAAGCGGGACTCGTCACCAGTAAAAAAATGGCGAAGGTACAGCGCACAGCGAAAAAATCACGAGTACAGGCTAGAGAAGCCAGAGAAGCAGTAGAAGAAAATAAAAAGGCTCAGCTTGAACGTGATAAACAACTGAGTGACCAACAGAAACAAGCGGCGCTAGCCAAAGAGTATAAAGCTCAGGTGAAGCAGCTGATTGAAATGAACAAAATTGAGATAGCGAGAGGTGATATTAGCTTTAATTTCACCGATAACAACGTTATCAAGCAAGTTGTCGTCGATAAAACGACGCAAGCCCAACTGATTAGCGGGCGTTTAGCGATTGCTCGTTTAGCCACGGACAATCCGGAAGTGAATGTATACGCGATTATCCCTGCGAGTGTGGCAGATAAAATCGCTCAGCGAGATGAAAGTAGCATCGTGCTAAACAATGCGCTGAGTCAGGAAGCGCAGGATGAAGATGACCCATACGCAGACTTTAAAATTCCAGATGACTTGATGTGGTAATGATTTAAAACGGGCTTTCACTGCACGCATGAATGGGTTTTCCAGTAATAGGATGAACAAAATTCAACTCACTGGCGTGCAACATCAGCCTCGGTGCGGGTTCTATATCTATTGGTAATAAGCCGCCATATAAGTCGCATCCCAAAATAGGGTGACCAAAGAGTTGGCTGTGAATGCGCAACTGATGGGTTCGTCCTGTTTCTGGGATGAATTTCACCCGCGTTAATGGTAATTGGTTTCCATCGCTTTGCTCATCGTAAAACCGCTCAATGACACGATAGTATGAACGGGCAGGTTTACCGTGGGTCTCACAAATCGACATTCGTGGAAACAGCGCCGGATCTTTAGCAATTGGCGCATCTATCACACCTTCATTATTTTCCACATGACCACAAAGTAGCGCATGGTAGGCTTTGGTGACAGTACGTTGACTAAACTGTTGGCACAGTGCGGCATTTATGGCTTTATTGCGCGCGGCAACCATCACGCCAGAAGTTCCAAAATCAAGGCGATGAACGAGCGTGCATTCGGGATAAATCTGAACAAGCCGGTAATGCACAGAATCAAGATTTTGAGGATTTTTCCCTGATAGGCTCAGTAGTCCGGAAGGCTTATTAATGATAATAAGCTGTTCGTCCTGATATAGGATTTCAATGTCTTCATGGCAAGGCGGTGCAATAAAGGTATCAATAATTGTCGACATCAGGTGATTCCTATGAGAAATGGCTGAGGATCATAACCAATTTTGGGCTGACTGACGATGATGTTATTCGCTTATCAGCTAGACTAAAACTAAAGGCATAGTTTGGACAGGCATTGTGCTTTATACTGCGCGCAGTGAAACTGAGTTAATAAAGAAGGTGGTAGGGTAATGAACGGAACAATCACAACGTGGTTTGAAGATAAAGGTTTTGGATTTCTCAAAGATGAAAACGGGGATAACCGTTATTTTCATGTGATTAAAGTTGCCAACCCCGATCTTATCAAAAAAGGGGCGGAGGTTACTTTTGAGCCGACCACGAATAATAAAGGCTTATCGGCTTTCGCGGTTAAAGTGATCCCTGAAAGCAAATATATCTATATTGCTGGTGAGCGAATTAAGCTGACCGCGATTAAATCTTTCCGTACTTATTATGAAGATGTTCCTGCTGATACGCGTATTGATAAAGAAAATACGGTGTTATCAATCGGTGCGCTGATGAACAGCATCAAACCTAAAACTAACGTTAAGCCGGGAGCAACTCGTGCGTTGAAAAAGCTCGCGATTGAAACTTTGCATGGTACGACGTTAACGTTCTCTGAAGATGAGATTGATGTGGATGAAACCGTGAAGCAGCTTAAGGGAATTAAATAACCTCTTTGAGCTCTTTGTGAGCCTCTTTATACAATAATATTGCCTCGGATTAGGGGGCAATATCTTTCCAACTCGCCTTTCATTGTATTTTCTTCTCTAAATTGAGTATAAATCCATCAATCAATACGTAAAGAAATAGGTAAGTTATCTCTTATATAGCAAAATGTATTAATATATAAAGATATCGCACGCTAATATCTCTAATTCGTGGGATATTGATGGCACACTATCTGGATTGTAATTATTATGATGCCAGTTTGTTGCTTTCAGGTTGATATTAGAATGAAAATTATTGCTTAGTAATAAATTAAAATATAGAAATATATTTTTACGTTGATATATTACTCACCGCATGGGTTTTTATTTTTTTAAATGACCAAAATCTGTTTCAAATTGTAATTAGTTGTAATATTAAATGTGTCTAATCTTATTATTATGTTTCATTACTCCTTACACGTGAATTTATTTTCAAAAAAATTACTAATATATTAAATTAAGTAAATAAATTTTTACTTATTATATATCAGTTAGTTAATTGTACTTATCATATAGAGAGTACTCGCCTTGGTTGTATCTTAATAATTGCTAGCGATCGATAAATTATATTTGATAGTCGTTGCCTATCAAATGACTATTGTTCGATCGGTACAAAC
>NZ_JAMPSW010000173.1:0-3236 GCF_028484855.1 Providencia sp. PROV033
AATTTTAGTTGACCACTACACGTTCATTGCAGCGCGATTATCAACCCGCTTGCGGTGCGTACCCAGCGGGTGTTGAGTTCTATGCTCCGGGATGAGAGGAGCCATTTTCTCCCAGAGTTCATCACTGATTTGCCACTTGTTACCCACCATGCTTTGCCCTCATAAATTATCATTATGTATTATCTGACAATTCCTTTTGGGATAGGTTCTTAAGATCACACCCGTAATTTCGATATCGTTTTGCTTAAAGCGTTTGAGCGATAGCTCAATATCTTTCACCGTGTTCACACCATAATAGGCGATAAGCAATGAGGTCCCAACGTACTTACCAATAATAGCTGAGTCGGTGATTGCCAGTATTGGCGCAGTATCAATCATCTAAGCCATTTGCCACCCCAATAGTATATTTAGTACCACAGTAAGTAGAAAAATTATGTTCAAATTCTTCTAGCTCTTTTCCCATTATATACCATCCTGAATCAATTACTCTTGAACAGACTTCTTTTAATTCATTTTGATACTGTCTATTTATATCTTTTAAATTTAAAAAATTAATCATTTGATTTTATCTCGAAAAAGTCATGTGTAACGGCTCTAGCACCAAAGCCTTCCTTTTGAGCAATTAGCCCTTCATTTAAATCTTTTCCTTGATTTTCATTTGAAATACCAAAGTCAAAATATTCTTTTGATGCATATACTTCTTTTACTAGGTAATCAATTAACCCATCTAATGCACCAACTTCTCTACCATCATAAGTATTGTATAAATATTGAGTGTGAGCCACATCTGACACTTCAAATATAACAGCTCCAGATACTGGTTTATTATTATATATGGCCGTATAAAATTTTATATTGTTTGGAAACTTTTCATGAAGATCTTTTATCTCACTTGCTGAGTGCGTAGGTTTTACATTATGATTATTAGATAAAACCATCTCTAAACTTTCCCAAAATTCATCAATATTTTCTGTTTTTGAATATACTAATCCACTTTCCTTGGCTTTTTTCAGTATCCACTTTCTACCTTTAGAGTACTTTATCTGATTTTTAATTCTTATGGTTGATGACACATCCCGCCTGATTAATTTTGCATCAACTCTAAATAAGCCATACAAATCTTCATCATTTGGCATGTTGTTATATATATAAGGGATTTTTTTATAAATTAATGAGCTATAGTTATTGTTTTTTAAATATTCTTTTATGGAATTAAATATTTTTAATATATCTTTTTGTTTTACAGATGGCTTCATTAGTAATCCACCAAATGTCAGTCCTTGATGAGAATATATAGTATTATTACTCATGTTTGCGGGGAGGAGTGCTAGCAGAGTATTTTTTTCATCAAAAAACATTAATGAATGGTCTGTAAATCTTTCAGAGTGATAATCCATATATTCTCGATAGAAGAAAAAATGTTCACTTTTAATTAGTTTAACAAACTCATTCCAAATAATTTTATCATTAGAGGTATATTGTTTTATAGTAATCATATTTATTTTAATTTCTTAATAAGTCTAGCTGGGTTTCCAGCTATTACGGAATAATCATCAAAGCTATCTTTAACTAAGCTATTTGCTGCAACAACACAAAATTTACCCAGCGTGACTCCAGGTAGAATGACTGAGTTGACACCGAGCCAACTATGTTCGCCAATATAAACACTAGCTTTTTCTATAGGGTAAAACTCCTGCATTAATTCGCTAGCGTTTGGTCCCGAGTCACTCATAATACAAACATTTTGAGCAATGCTGACATTGTTCATTATAGTTATTTTTGCTGAAAATCCACTAATAAAACAGTTCATGCCAATATAAACATCACGATGGATCTCAAGAATATTTTGTGATGAGCCAAATATAGAACAATTTTTTGAGATTTTTACATTATCATGTATTTCAATATTATTGATAGATGTTGATGTATCAATGTTAACATTTTCACCTAATTTAATGTTACTGGTTATCATTTTTCTCTATATATCCTTTAATTAAATTAGCAATGTATTTAACATCTTCAATTTCTAGCTTATGATGACAGGGCAAAAAAAATGCTTTATTTTCATAAAAAACACTACACTCAATGAAGTTACTCTGAAGATATATTTTCATATTTTGTAGATAGTCTAAAGATTTGTCTATCCTAAAAACAAAAGCGCCAGGAGACTCATTTTTATCATAATTAAAATATGGAGATATATCCAATTTCGCTAGTTCATTAATATAATGATTTTCTACTATTTTTCTTTTTTTAAAAAAATTGAAAATATCTTCACGGTATTTTTGATATAGCAAATGATAATTTTCATTGTTTTTTACTTTTAGTGCTTCTTTTGAGAGTAATAACCCGCCACCATTTAATGGAAGAAATTTTGATAAACTAAAAATAGCTGCATCACCTTGAATGACATCTGTGTAATATAATGCTGAAAAACTATGAGCAAAATCTTCTAATATTGGAATATTGTACTTGTATAACTCTTTAATATGTGGATAGAATTTCCCGAATTCATGTATAATTATTATACATTTGGTCTTATTAGTAATCCCTCGTGCCCATTTACAGATTTTTTCTATAGTAGATGTTACACAGGCACTAACATAGTATGATGATGTTGTTGTTATAATTGCAACCTCATCTTCTTTTTTTAACTGTAAATTTTTGAGGTAGAATTGAATTGCTTCTCTACCTGATCCCGTATAATATTCGTTATAGCCATTTTTGATTGGTTCACATTTAGATTTATCTAGGTGAGCTTGGCTAATATATTGTATGGTCTTGGCATAGTCTGATGTTTCAAATGGGCTAATTCGATAAACTGGACTAAGAAAAAAAGTATTCATTATTTATTCCTAGCTATAAAATCGTTGTAGTTTCTTATATAGTCATTTTCATCATAGTGGTCACTCGCTAAAACCACAATAATACAGTCTTCTGAAAAATCATACATTTCATGCCACTGCATTGGTTCAATTAATAAGCCCGTATGAGGACAATTTAAAATAATTTCTTCTTTATTTTTGCCATCATCCATAACAAAACGGCAGCTTCCACGGACACATATAGCGAGCTGTTTTAACTCTTTATGAGCATGAAATCCACGTGAAACCCCATCTTTAGTGCCAAAGATGTAATAAATACGTTTAATTTCAAATGGAATATTTTTATTTTGCTCTAATGAAACCAGCGAACCTCTATCATCACCAAGTTTCTTAAATTCAATCGTATTCACT
>NZ_JAMPSW010000174.1:0-3202 GCF_028484855.1 Providencia sp. PROV033
TTTTATTATTATTTCTAGGTGTTGCTTATTTACTCAATTACAGCGTGCAAAATGAGATTATATCTCCAGAATTAAGATTAGTGTTTAGTGCCGCTGGCTGCTTAGTTTTACTCTGTGTTGGTTGGTGGCTACGCAAGAAAAAAGCATTATTTGGCTTGATCTTACAGGGTGGAGCAATTGGGTGTTTATACATAACCGTTTTTGCTGGCTTTAAGCTGTATGCCATGATCCCTTATGGATTTGCATTTGTGGCAATGCTCATTATCTGTTCGGCAAGTATTGCTTTAGCGTTGTTACAACGCACTATTAGCTTGGCAGTCTTGGCATCTCTAGGGGGATATTTAGCACCAATATTACTGTCTTCTGGGGGCGGGAGTCATATTGTTCTATTCTCCTATTACCTCATGCTATCGATAGGTATTTTGGTGATTAGCTTTTGGCAAGCATGGCGCCCATTAAACCTAGTCGGAATGTTCATGACTTATGGGGTAGCAGTATTATGGGGAATGGAACATTACAATTATGATTATTATCTCTCCTGCCAACTATTTATCATTGCCAACCTGATTGTATTCAATGTATTAACTCAATTATTTGCTTTACGTTTTGAGCATAGTAAACAGCTAGTCGTCGATAATACTTTATTATTCTTCCCGCCATTGATGAGTATTTCGCTGCAATTTGCTATTTCGGGTGGAATAGGATTATTGCCAGCCTTTATTTCTTTACTCATCGGTTTGTTGTATCTCATAGCAAGTATCAGGCTCCATAAACGTTTTAGTTCCGTGGGTAAAAATATGGCATTGGGCAATATTATTATTGGTGCTAGCTTTGTTACGTTAGCAGTACCCCTTGCTCTGTCATTTGAATGGACAACGATTGTTTGGTCATTACAAGGCTTTGCCATGTTGTGGTTTGCGCTCAATCAAGGGCACAAAAAATTGGCGATGACTTCCTGCTTACTTATTGCAATTAGTGCATTAATGATATTAAGCGATTACCCATACTATTATTGGAGTGACAATGTCATTTATATGATGCCAAGCTTAATCGCGGTTTGCTTTTTTGCAGGCGGGTTATTTCATGTGCGTCATAAAGAAACACGTTATTTCACTGTTCTCAGTTACCTATTTTTATTCCTCGGTTTATTAGTCTGGTTTGCTTGGGTGCCTGAATTTACCAGTATGCTGTCATGGAATAGCGAAGTTGAAAGTCTAATCATTTTGGCATTGGTGTTGATTTCAGCATGGTGCTGGCGTCTTGGTGGTCAAAAAATTAATTGGATCCCATTAGTTCTATGTCAGTTCTTACTATGGGCAGTGGCATATTACTATTTAGCATTAGATTTTATTGATGCAAATAATCCTATGGGGCGCGGTGAAGGCTCACTCATCTGGCCGGTCATTCTTGGAAGCTCAGTGCTATTTGTGATGCATGCTTATCGTACTCAGAATCTCTATATTCGGCGCGGAATGCACGTTGCCAATTTATGGTTAATTATTGGGTTTGTTGCAACCCAAGTTCACTGGTTTGTGGTGAATCTTCCATGGGGAATGCATGAGCTGGGTTACTTTATTTACATCATGTCGATGACCTTATTGGTCTTAGTTCTCTATTGGTTGCAACATAACAAATTTGTACCGATGCGTCGAAAAGGGCTGCTGTACTGGTATAGCATATTGCCGCTTATGGCGGTGCTGGTGGTACTGTCTTCTTGGTCTAACCTGGAGGATGGGAAACTGACCTTCTGGAGCTATGTCCCATTAGTCAACCCGCTTGATGAAGCGGGTCTATTTAGCATTGCTGCGCTGTTGCTGATGCGTAAAGGCTTTATGGAGAAGCTAAGAAAAGTAACACCACTTGAAACGGGGGTGGTGAACGGACTCATGGTGGTGATCATCGGGCTAACGCTTCTTTGGTATAACGGTATCATTCTTCGTGCAACAGCGGATTTTGCCAATATTACGTGGAACCGACATATTTTATTTGACTCGCGTTTAGTTCAAACCGTGCTTTCCATTAGTTGGGGGATTGCGGCACTCGTTTGTATGGTGATTGCCGCTGTGAAGAAAAGCCGTGTATGGTGGTTTGGCGGCGCTGCCATTTTTGTGTGCGTCATAGCAAAACTTTTTCTTATTGATGTGTATGGGCAGGATGGTATTTCCCGTGCGGTCTCTTTTATTGCCGTCGCGGTGTTGATCTTGGTTGTAGGGTATTTTTCTCCATTACCACCAAAGCATAAAATGGACATTGAGATACAGGAAAAATAGTTATGAACTGTATGAAAGTAGCAGTGAAATACGCAACAACATTAGGTGGGTGGTTAACACTTTTTTCCTCGATATGCTTATTTTCATCTGGGAGTTATGCCAACGACTCAAAAGCCGATAACTTGAAAGAGGTAAACCCTTATGACTTCTATCAAGGAAAAGAGCTTTCTACTCCAGACAGGAACAGTCCGTTTTATTGGTTAGAGTTACCTTCAGAGGCTTATATGGGGTCTGCCTACCCTGATACTCTGCAAGATGTTCGTGTCTTCAATGGGACGGGAAATGAAATCCCGACAGCGTTGTTTTTTGATACTAATAAATCAATTGCGACGACGAATGTGAACTTTAATTTTCAACGTTTAGTGACGCGTCCAGATAATGTGAATTCTAGCGATAACACTCAATTTGATAGCCAATATTTATTGGTGGAAACCGAACCTGGCAAAACGAATCGTATTGAATTACCCAATCTGCAAAGAAAAGAAAAAACCACTTATCAAGCGTATTTTTTGACGCGTGATCAACTTAAAGAAGCCGGTGTTTTGTCGAATTTAAATTTAGGTTGGGATCAAAGTAACCGAGATTGGCAAGCAAAAGTGTTCGTCTATTTCAGCACCGATAAAAAAAATTGGGTGAACATTGCCGCTAATCAACCTGTAATGAGCTTGAAGCTAGACTCTGGGGTTGTGGCAAGCAATACCATTGAATTATTGAGAGAGGAAAGTACGGGACCTGTTGCACCCTATCTTATGTTAGTGACAGTGAGTACACCAGAAAATGAAATCCCACTTTTACAATCGGTCACGGGAATTCAGTATGTGATGAATTCCTTCCACCGTCAGGAATCTTTCTTATTTGAAGTAACAAATGATGGTATTACGCGAGAGCAAGTGATTTATCGTTTGCCAGCACCTCAGCCGTTGAACGAAATT
>NZ_JAMPSW010000175.1:0-3181 GCF_028484855.1 Providencia sp. PROV033
CGGGTTGTGAGGTTAAGCGACTAAGCGTACACGGTGGATGCCTAGGCAATCAGAGGCGATGAAGGACGTGCTAATCTGCGATAAGCGTCGGTAAGGTGATATGAACCGTTACAACCGACGATTTCCGAATGGGGAAACCCAGTGCAATTCGTTGCACTATCGTTTGATGAATACATAGTCAAACGAGGCGAACCGAGGGAACTGAAACATCTCAGTACCTCGAGGAAAAGAAATCAACCGAGATTCCCCTAGTAGCGGCGAGCGAACGGGGAGCAGCCCAGAGTCTTAATCAGCATTAGCATCAGGAGAACGGTCTGGAAAGGCCGGCAGTAAAGGGTGATAGCCCCGTATCCGAAGGTGTTAGTGTTGTGAACTCGACGAGTAGGGCGGGACACGTGTTATCCTGTCTGAATATGGGGGGACCATCCTCCAAGGCTAAATACTCCTGATTGACCGATAGTGAACCAGTACCGTGAGGGAAAGGCGAAAAGAACCCCGGCGAGGGGAGTGAAATAGAACCTGAAACCGTGTACGTACAAGCAGTGGGAGCACCCTTGTGGTGTGACTGCGTACCTTTTGTATAATGGGTCAGCGACTTATATTCTGTAGCAAGGTTAACCGTATAGGGGAGCCGTAGGGAAACCGAGTCTTAACTGGGCGAATGAGTTGCAGGGTATAGACCCGAAACCCGGTGATCTAGCCATGGGCAGGTTGAAGGTTGGGTAACACTAACTGGAGGACCGAACCGACTAATGTTGAAAAATTAGCGGATGACTTGTGGCTGGGGGTGAAAGGCCAATCAAACCGGGAGATAGCTGGTTCTCCCCGAAAGCTATTTAGGTAGCGCCTCGTGAACTCATCTTCGGGGGTAGAGCACTGTTTCGACTAGGGGGTCATCCCGACTTACCAACTCGATGCAAACTACGAATACCGAAGAATGTTATCACGGGAGACACACGGCGGGTGCTAACGTTCGTCGTGAAGAGGGAAACAACCCAGACCGCCAGCTAAGGTCCCAAAGTCATAGTTAAGTGGGAAACGAAGTGGGAAGGCTCAGACAGCCAGGATGTTGGCTTAGAAGCAGCCATCATTTAAAGAAAGCGTAATAGCTCACTGGTCGAGTCGGCCTGCGCGGAAGATGTAACGGGGCTAAACTATGCACCGAAGCTGCGGCAGCGATATGTAAATATTGTTGGGTAGGGGAGCGTTCTGTAAGCCTGTGAAGGTGTACTGTGAGGTATGCTGGAGGTATCAGAAGTGCGAATGCTGACATAAGTAACGATAATGCGGGTGAAAAACCCGCACGCCGGAAGACCAAGGGTTCCTGTCCAACGTTAATCGGGGCAGGGTGAGTCGACCCCTAAGGCGAGGCAGAAATGCGTAGTCGATGGGCAACGGGTTAATATTCCCGTACTGGTGATAATTGCGATGGGGGGACGGAGAAGGTTAGGCTGGCCGGGCGACGGTTGTCCCGGTTTAAGGATGTAGGCAGGTGAATTAGGCAAATCCGGTTCACTATATGCTGAGGTCTGATGACGAGTCACTACGGTGGCGAAGTAGCTGATACCCTGCTTCCAGGAAAAGCCTCTAAGCTCTAGATTATCATTAATCGTACCCCAAACCGACACAGGTGGTCAGGTAGAGAATACTCAGGCGCTTGAGAGAACTCGGGTGAAGGAACTAGGCAAAATGGTGCCGTAACTTCGGGAGAAGGCACGCTGGCATTAGGTGAAGTCCCTTGCGGATGGAGCTCAAGCCAGTCGCAGATACCAGCTGGCTGCAACTGTTTATTAAAAACACAGCACTGTGCAAACACGAAAGTGGACGTATACGGTGTGACGCCTGCCCGGTGCTGGAAGGTTAATTGATGGGGTTATCCGTAAGGAGAAGCTCTTGATCGAAGCCCCAGTAAACGGCGGCCGTAACTATAACGGTCCTAAGGTAGCGAAATTCCTTGTCGGGTAAGTTCCGACCTGCACGAATGGCGTAATGATGGCCAGGCTGTCTCCACCCGAGACTCAGTGAAATTGAACTCGCTGTGAAGATGCAGTGTACCCGCGGCAAGACGGAAAGACCCCGTGAACCTTTACTATAGCTTGACACTGAACATTGAGCCTTGATGTGTAGGATAGGTGGGAGGCTTCGAAGCGTGGACGCCAGTCTGCGTGGAGCCAACCTTGAAATACCACCCTTTAATGTTTGATGTTCTAACGTTGCCCCATTATCTGGGGTGCGGACAGTGTCTGGTGGGTAGTTTGACTGGGGCGGTCTCCTCCCAAAGAGTAACGGAGGAGCACGAAGGTTGGCTAAGCATGGTCGGACATCATGCGGTTAGTGCAAAGGCATAAGCCAGCTTGACTGCGAGAGTGACGGCTCGAGCAGGTACGAAAGTAGGTCTTAGTGATCCGGTGGTTCTGAATGGAAGGGCCATCGCTCAACGGATAAAAGGTACTCCGGGGATAACAGGCTGATACCGCCCAAGAGTTCATATCGACGGCGGTGTTTGGCACCTCGATGTCGGCTCATCACATCCTGGGGCTGAAGTAGGTCCCAAGGGTACGGCTGTTCGCCGTTTAAAGTGGTACGCGAGCTGGGTTTAGAACGTCGTGAGACAGTTCGGTCCCTATCTGCCGTGGGCGTTGGAAGATTGAAAGGGGCTGCTCCTAGTACGAGAGGACCGGAGTGGACGCACCACTGGTGTTCGGGTTGTCATGCCAATGGCATTGCCCGGTAGCTAAGTGCGGAAAAGATAACCGCTGAAAGCATCTAAGCGGGAAACTTGCCTTGAGATGAGTCTTCCCTGACTCTTTAAGGGTCCTAAAGGAACGTTTAAGACTAAGACGTTGATAGGTTGGGTGTGTAAGCGTAGCGATACGTTGAGCTAACCAATACTAATGAACCGTGAGGCTTAACCTGACAACACCGAAGGTGTTTTAGAGAGATAGAGTTGATTTTCGACGAGAGTGAGAAGCCGAAAGGTGAAGGACACAGCAGCTTGTTCAAGATTGATGTTCTGGTTTAGCGAAGAAGTGCGCTAAACGGGAACGAACAGAATTTGTCTGGCGGCCATAGCGCGGTGGTCCCACCTGATCCCATGCCGAACTCAGTAGTGAAACGCCGTAGCGCCGATGGTAGTGTGGGGTCTCCCCATGTGAGAGTAGGGAACTGCCAGACATTAAAT
>NZ_JAMPSW010000176.1:0-3022 GCF_028484855.1 Providencia sp. PROV033
GTTAACTCAGGAAGATCTGTTTTCTCTTGCTAATGCAGGGCTAGTTACATATGCAGGAGTTGGCCTTCATAGTAAATGGGAAAAAACAAGTGTGACCTACCATGACGGTAAAACGTCACAAGGTTTTTATCTTCAAAAAGATGACTACTGTATTTTTGTTGAAGGTAGTATTGATCCAGAGCCGAAAGCAAGTTTTGTTAGCTTAACAGCTGCGGGAAGAGAAATTTACCATATTGCTAAAGTTGGGTTAGAGACCGATCTTAATTCACTATCAAAATCCTTATTTGATGAAGAAATGAAAATAAATAAAATTATTTTTTTCAATTACTTAAACAAAGAAAGCTCAGAAATTGATACTTTAAATTACATTGAGAAAAATAGGTGATTTTATATACTACATCTGTTATTTAAATAAGGAAATCATATGAAAGGAACTTTAGTTACTACGCTAATTCTTCAACTTAATTCTCTGATCGATTCAGGAAAACACCAAGATATATCAATTCAACAAGTTCATTCAGCAATTGAAAATAAAATGTTATTACAGTTTATTAAATCAAAATGCGGAAATGATATTGATTTGAGTGTTCATTTCTATGAAAAATTTAATTTTGAGAGTGAATATGAAAATAGAATGTATGAAATGTATTGCGGTTATGCAGGTGATGAATCTAAAAAATGGGGCGTACGTAATCAAGGTCTATGCTTAGTGCTAGCATGGACTAATGAAATTCTTCAAGCTCACTTTGTTTTCAATGATGACCCTAATTATCGACTTGAATTCTAATAGAATATATTTTTTCAAAAGTGCCCCAATACTGTAATTAAAAAGTTTGGGGCAATGCATATTTAAGGTAGATCCATAGCTGTAGTGATACGCCCTGTTGTATTCACATTCAATAGCTGTTTGGCTCCTGTGACAGGGTTAGTTAATACTATTTCTAACGTTCCCTTGCTTTGGTTTTCCGCTAGCCCTAACCGTATAGCTTCACCTATCACCTCGGCAATGTTGGCATTAGCTGAAACATCATTCATTGTGATTGATGGTGCGGATTGAGAAGTAGCCTCTTGCTGTTGCTCAGACTCTAAATACCATCTGTCACGCTGTTCCATTAATCGCGTAGAATTGCGCTTTCCAGCCCATTTAGGGTGATTAATTGCATCATCAATAGAACCCATCATTTCTTCATAGGAGTAGGGCTGATAGCCTGTTTCCTTTTTAATTATCCCATTCATTGCATTGGCCAGCACTTCGGGATCGTATAAATCTAAAGGTTGATATGGCCCAACCCCCATATGTTGAGACATATAACGGATATATTCACCTGTTTTATTGTTATCTTTTCTAGGGGCGTACTTTCTCATAATCCCATCTAGGGTATTATTGCCGCGATCCATATATAGCAATAATTGACGGGCTAATGCAGCTCTACCATCATTTTCATCTTGAAAAATAGCAAAGCCTTTCTTGTTTCCATAGATATCAACGCCCGGCTCATCACGCCCAATCTCATTACTGGCTTCCCTGACATTACCCGGATTATTGTTACGGAATGCCCGTACCCTTGGATCTTTATTGGGTGTCATTGACCAGTAATCAGGAATTTTGTCACCAATGTTGATTCTAGGCGTATTTTTACGTTCTTCTGCCAGCTTCTTTTGTTTTTCCCACTCTATGCCGTATTTCTCTTCTATCGCTTTGTATTGCGCTTCTGTAGGGTCATGAGCAATCAAACGTGTTTTTTCATAGAAGCTCAGTGATTTCTTGTAATCTTCATCTTTGAGAGCTCTGGCAATAAGATCCTTACGTTTATCACCATGATAGAAATTATCAGGTGTATCATTAACGCGCTCCTCAACTTCCTTAATCCTATTTGTAGCCTTATCAACATCCCCAAAATCAGGAATTTTCATTAACATGCTGTCATTATAGAGAAAATCAAATATCCCTTTTTCCAGTTTATTGCCAGCACCTTCAAATTCAGCACCAAGATCTTTAATTTTTGTATTAAGCTTATCCATACGTTCCGCATGTTCGTCACTAACGGTTAAGCCGATTTTGTCTGAACGCGCCATGCGTTCTTTTAATTTTCCCTTTCCCTCTTTTAAGAGGGCGATTAGTTCAGGCGGTAATTTTAATTTATCTCTTAGTTCCCAATTTCGGCTATCAGGTAACTCTTGAATTGCAGCCTCTAAACTTTCTAATGTTTTAGTGATATTGACGCTACCATCTTTGTTTTTAACTAATTCAGCACCAATACTTTTTATTGAAGCTAATAACTCGCCATCTTGCCCCTTATTCGCTTGGCTTAATTTTTCATAATAACTTTCCATAATACCGCTAGCTTCATCCTTACTCGCGCCTTTTTGAACCAAAGTACCCGATAATCGCGTACTTTCTTCTACCGACATCCCCATATTCTTAGCTGAGGTAACATTTTTTGTGCCATTTTCTGCGGCTTCGGTCATATACTTTTGACCACCTGCTATCATGGCTCCAATACCACCCGCTTTCATTAAACCCCCAGTGAGTGCACCAAGGTTTTTTAATGGGGGGATCATATCACCAATACTTTGAACACCTCCCTTTGCAAAATCAGAGATATCCCGTAATTTATCGCCGATAGTGCCCATTCCTGAAATGGTCTCATCACCACCAAGTCGTAATCTCTCCCCAGCATCTTTCAGTGTTGGACGTAAGCGGCTTAGTTCGCCTTCTATCTGACGGATAACGCCACTTGCCTTATCGTCAGCAACTAATTCAAAATCAAATGTGCTACCCGCCATATCACCCTCTATCTAGTATTTTATTTGTTTGCTTAACCCACCAAAGTAGCCGGCTTTTACTGAGTGACCATGCTTCATGCGGCCCCCATCGATAAAAGTAAGTTACATCAACGGCTAATTGTCGCCACTCTCTAAAAGACCGAGAGCCAAAAAACTCATGAGGTAATCCTTACAATGGTTAAAATCTGTAATAGACATTTTCTTAACTTCACTATCAGGAATGCCGCTAATTAAC
>NZ_JAMPSW010000177.1:0-3432 GCF_028484855.1 Providencia sp. PROV033
ACTTGGCCAACTCCTTGATGGCTCGCTCTATGGCCATCAGGTGACTAACCACCTCAACCGAATCAGCCGCGCCTCGATGGGTGTTCACCCATCGGGCGATCATGTTCAGGTTGGCATTGATGCGGTTGAGCATCACCACGCGCTCTTTTTCGTCCTGTCGATTCCTGACCTTTACCTTGCTCAGATGATCTCTTACCAGCTCAGACATGCTCATGCCTGCCGATTCAGAAAGCGCCTGTAGTGCCTCCCATTCAGCATCAGAAAAACGGACTCTTAGCATGTTTTTACGTGTATTCATACCTCGATTCTAGACGATGGCACAGAGTTAAACAAGGCTACCCAATGTTGCTACATTCCGCTTCGCTCCATTTCGCACCATCGGGGCCTTGCTCAGGGTGGCTTCGCCTCCCTAAGAACCCTCCCTTGCAGCAGTCGCTTTGCTCCTTTGCCCAAAGAGGCTTTGCCTCTCTGGACTCTCCACTCTTGCCGCCGAGGGCTCGGGAGCTGGGGACGCTTCGCTAAACCCCAGCCCCCGATCTTAGGCTTGGGTCGTTGCGATCTATCAAGGGTTCGCTTCGCCAAAATGCTCACCCGTTCAGACTCGCTTTGCTCGCTTAGCTGCGGTTTCCGCTTTTGCCCTTGACAGCTCTCCACTTGGTTTTGGGAATGGCGCAGGGGTCAAGGGGTCGTGGAATACCGGAGGGAGCGCAGCGACTGAGGATATGCCGCGAAAGCCCCTTGATGCCTGTGGAATGACCCCAGCCTCTGGCTCTGGTGTTGGCGAAGAAGGGAGCGCAGCGACCGCCTGACCCAGCACCCGAGCCTCACGGCGGCGAGTGCGGGGTTTCCAAAGGGGCAGCGCCCCTTTGGGCATAGCGCAGCGAAAAAAGTCTTTCTCGGCTTTGCCGAGGCATTATTTCTTTTCAGGGGTATGCCAAGCGCAAGCGCGGCAGGGGCAAAGCCCCTAAGAGCTTCTTATCGAGGCACTAGATAAGAACTAAGAAGGGAAATCGGCTCTAGCCCAGTAAATACGGGGGGGTATTATGACGAAAATCGGGGGTCGGTTATCAGCCTCATGGTATACGGTTATCAGTGAACTGATAACGCAAAAATCAAAATATTGACAACGACTCGATATTATATAACACTCCCGTTATTAAAAATATGATAACGGGGTAGGTAATGGCACACGCGAAAGAACGACATAAAACCAATCCATTTGTTAAGGATATGGTGATACCTGTAGGTGGGAAAGATGTTCGGATATCCACACTAGGAAAAGACAACAATATCTTAGTGAATCAAGCAACGGGTGAAATAACTGGGACTCACGTTGTAGCAAGGAAACGAGTAGATAAAGAGAAGTTTGTAAAGACTTTTGCTGATTATATGTCTTTCACATTTGACTTAACCAAGGCAGGAAACAAGGCGTTAAGGGTTGTCATGTGGGCATTGAAAGAACAAGCGATTGCAAAAGATTTAGTTGTTTTAGACAAGTTCACACATGAGGATTTTCTGGAGCACTATGGTTTTGGAGAAGATGACTCCCCAAGCGCAAAGAAAAAAAACGATGTGCCTGCTCTAAGTTATCCAACTTTCACACGGGGTCTAGCGGAACTAGAAAAGGCTAAAATCATCGCAAAATCAATGCGTGTAGGGCATTACTTTATAAATCCTCAATGCATGTTTAATGGTGACAGGGTGGCATTTAGTACCGTAATAGAGTTAGCGAAAGAAGATCAGCAGGAGTTACCCCTTGAGTAATTTATCTTTGAAAGAAATGGCGGCTTTGCTTGATGTGTCTGAGCGCCACTTAAAGCAATCAATGATCATGCTTGGTATGAGCCGCTTGCAGTCTGAGGCTGAGAGAATTCAAGGGGTTGAATCTTGGGATAAAGGCACCGTAGCTGAAACTTTCCATCTCAGAGGAAAACCCGAAATCAAGCATTTCAGACAAGCACTGATTAACCTCACATCCCCAGACTAGGCCCTGATCGGCTGCGGCTGATCTCGCGCTGGCGCTGCTGGTCTAGCGCCTGTTCGTGCTGTACAGCCTGCCGAATTGCTGGAGCTGATCGCTCAAGCTGGCGACCTGACTGCTCAAGTTGCTGACTTGCTGGCGCAAGTTCTTGTTCTCTTGTGAAGTATGCTCGAACATCGTCCGTAAGGCGCTTTGCGCCTGCTCTGACGCTCTCTGTTGCTCGTTGAATTGCTGCTCCAAACGCTTCAAGGCGTTCAACAAGTGGGTTTCTAACTCGGTCATTCAATACCCCTTCAAAATCCTGTAGCCGTCCTGATAAGTCGGCGCGTTCTCGTCTATCTGGGCGCATAGGCGCTTGTCGCAGTTGCTGAACTGGATCTTGCCGCCCTTCTGCTCCAATGTCTGGACGTTGCGCTGTAGCTCCGTGATCTGGCTGGTGAAGTAGCGCATCGTTGCCCAGCTCCCGCCGAAGATGCCGAGACAGAGACTGAGGCCGACCAAGGTCGGCCACAAGAACCGGCTCTTGAACATGCTCCAGCCGATGCTTTGGCTCTGGCTTTGGATATCTGCTTTGATGGTATTCAGCTCTTGCCACAATATGCAGCTCAACTCGCTTCGCATAGATTTGAGCTGCTTCTGGGTCAGGTCTTGAATAGTCGCGTTCTCTTGCTGCATCTGATTTTTCAATCGTGCGGCTAGGTTCGTAGTCTCTTGCATAGAGTTCCCCCTTGAGCCGCCAGCGTTGGCCGCTTTGCGGCTCGCTGACGGTGATGTAATCCTTCCCCGCCCTCGTCACATCGAGGGCAAGGTCTTTGACATGCTCTAAAACGTCCTCGCGGCTGCGTATAAGCCCCTGTACGGCTCGCTGAGATAAAACCCCGTCTATCAGCTCCCGCATGTTGTCAGGCGGCTTCTGGCCGCTTCTGAGGGCTTCTGAGGCGATTTTTAGCTCATGGTCAGGGGTTGAGATGTTTCTAGCCCTGTCGGGGTCTGTAGGGTCTGCTAGGCCGTATCTGGCGTTGATCTCGCTGCGGAAGTCGTCGAAGTGCTCCCTGGCTCGTTCACCAGGTGGCTTGATGTTCAGGCTCTTGCCTGAACTCAACTCCACCCGAGGCGTGACAAAGTGCAGTTCGTGGTGGCCTGCGTGCGTGTGCCTCACCCACAGGATGTCGTACTGATCAGGCTCAAGCCCTGCAAAGGCCACAGACTCAAACCTATCCATGATGACCTGCTCCATCGCTGGCGTGATTTCTTCGCCAGCGGCGAAGGACAACACGCCAGAGGTGTACCTGTGCTTGAACTCCAAAGAGTCGATGAGCTGGCGTGTCTGCTCTGCATCCCCGCGCAGCACAACAGGCGGGGCGTTTTCACGCCCTGCCCGTTGCTCATCGGTCATGTACTGAGTAGGGCCACGCCCGCCCCCAGTGCCATGCTTGGAGAAACCCACGATC
>NZ_JAMPSW010000178.1:0-2687 GCF_028484855.1 Providencia sp. PROV033
AATTAAACTTCTAATAATTTACCGCCACTGATAAAAACTTAAGTTAATTCATTGACTCCCAATAAATTCACTCAGTATAGTAAGGAAAAAACGCATACGAGGCATCAATAAATGAAAACTATAGGATTGATTGGAGGTATGAGTTGGGAATCAACTCAACTCTATTATCAACAGATCAATGAAGGCATAAAGCAACAACTAGGTGGGCTGCATTCTGCAAAAGTTATTTTGTATAGCGTTGATTTTGCTGAAGTTGAGCATTTTCAATCCCATGGACAATGGGAGCTTGCCGGTGATCATTTAGCGAGTGCAGGAGCGAGCTTAAAAGCTGCTGGCGCTGACTTTTTGGTTCTCTGTACCAATACAATGCATAAAGTTGCCCCTCAAATTGAGGAAAAATCAAAACTTCCATTCCTACACATCGCTGATGCTACAGGTGAAAAAATAACGCAGTCTGGCATTAAAACTATTGGTTTGTTAGGTACTGCGTTTACGATGGAACAAGCCTTTTATAAAGATCGTCTGACCGATAAATTTAATTTAAGGGTGATAACCCCAAATGAAGCAGATAGAAAAATCGTCCATGATATTATCTATCATGAACTCTGTTTAGGGATCATCTCCGATACCTCACGCACTGAATACCAACGCATCATGAAAACACTTGTCGAACATGGCGCTGAAGGAATTATCTTAGGATGTACTGAGATCACCCTACTGGTGAATGCTGGCGATACTTCTGTACCTGTATTTGACACGACAGCTATTCACGCACAAGGTGCGGTAGAATATGCACTGAAAGCTTAATTTGAATGAATCTTAGGATAATTTTCACTAATTATCCTAACCATCACAAAATACAGATATTCTCCTATGAAAAATCAAAGCAAATATGTTACTTATTGCTTCACGATTATTCTAGGATAGGGAATTATGAACGAAAGAAAACCCAACAACCTCTCGTTGGGTAAATTTATCCAAAAAGAGAGGCTCGCGCGCCAAATGACTACCACGGAAATCGCCCAAGCAATTTCCGTCTCAGAGCGAGTGTACTCCCACTATGAAGAAGGTTCAGTGTCTATCTATATTGAGCATCTTGTCGCATTAAGTTCAATATTAAAAATTGACCTTCAATTATTTTTTGAAGCGTATTTAAACCCAGAAAAATAGAGCTTTCATCTTTTATTTAGCATAAAGCGCCATACCTGACTTTATGCTAAACGTTATTTCTTAATTTTACTCTCTAGTGTTACATATAAAATACACCCATCATAAATATCTCTGAGATTTTCCCACTATAAAGTAGGTACTCAAAAGGTACTGCAACCATATTAATCGTGCTCATCATAACGTCCGCGATTATTTCTATTGGACTAAATACAGGCATACTTATTCTCCTCTTTTGAGTACAATATCTTGGCTAGGTAAATATAACTATAGGATTAAGAGCAAATTATGCCTCAAGTGAGTTTTTAAATTTACATTGAGTTATTTAATCAACTTTTACTTTTTTCATGAATATAAATATCAGGTCGATTAATCGTCCATGCATAATTTTGTTTGTTGACAGGCTCATAACCAAATTGTTCATATAGCCATGCTGCGGTTGTTGTAAATAGAGTGATTCTACGTAGTTTTTGAAAAATTGGATGGCTATGAATACAAGTTATCAGCCATTTGCCAAGCCCCTGCCCTCGGTATTCTTCAAGCACATATACATCACAAAGATAAGCGAAAGTTGAGTAATCTGTGACTAAACGGGCAAATCCTATTTGTACCTCATTACGATAAACACCAAAATTAAGACTATGCTCAATAGATAAACGAACGGTTTCAACATCAATGCCTTTCGCCCACGTAGATCTTGTTAGATAGTGTTGTATCGCGTGAATATCTAATCTGTTTTTATCTGTGCTGATCAGATAATCATTCTTATTCCATTCTTCTGTGGCTGAAAGCATATTCATGGTCACACCTTTTTGGTGATTATGAAAATTTCACCATACCATTACCTGAAGAGAATGACACTACTGCAACAATTAGTTTATGTGGATGCGATTTACTGATAGCTATAAACGAAAAACCCCCGCCAATTGGCAGGGGTTTGAAATTTTAAGCGCTGTATTAAGCTAGTATATTAAAGAGCTACGACGTTTACAGCCGCTGGACCTTTTGCGCCATTCTCTACTGAGAAGCTAACTTTTTGTCCTTCGTTCAGCGTTTTGAAGCTGTCGCTTTGAATTGCAGAGAAGTGTACGAACACATCTTTGCTACCATCAGCAGGAGAAATAAAGCCAAAGCCTTTAGATTCGTTAAACCATTTTACTAAACCAGTCATTGTATTAGACATATTGAATTCCTTTAAATTTTAATTGTTGCCACACGGCATATAGGTTTGATACTTCTTTATACTTATGGAACTAATTAGGAGGAATTCACTACGAGTGGATATCAATGGATAACACTTGATGGGGAACTTTTCAAAACTTGCTTTCATAAATAGGTCTGTACTTTCAAACCGATGGACGTATTTACTCATATATCCTTAATCATAGCAATGTTTTTTTCATAAATACTGTAATTATTTTAAAATCAATTTCAATTGAACATGTATTCACACATAACAAAAAACAGTAACAAACTGAAAAATAAGAAAATTTAAAAAACCATACGATGATAACTCAGGC
>NZ_JAMPSW010000179.1:0-2679 GCF_028484855.1 Providencia sp. PROV033
AAGCATTAAATAAATAACGTCATTTTTCTATTACGTCATTTTAATGAAGATAATAATTAATAAGTGACTGATGGGAACGCTGAGTAATAAACCTAGAAACGCATTCTACTGTTTAAGGCACTGTAGCAGTATGAAAATTGAAAAATTAAAGCCACACATTATTTAGCGATACGTCATAATATGTGGCTTTAATAAATAATTTATAGTGCGGTAGCAGGTTTTTTTACTTTCTCAGAAAACTACTTGATAAACATCCCTGCAAGGAATAGTACGACGATGGCACCAATAACGGCGACAATAAAGCTGCCAAAATTAAATCCATCTACCTTACCTTTACCAAAGAATGTGCTGATATATCCCCCAACAACGGCCCCTACGATCCCCAGAACCGTGGTCATAATGAAACCCATTTGATAGGTTCCAGGCATCAGCCATTTAGCTAAAACACCCGCGATTAAACCAAAGATAATCCAAGCAATAACGCCCATTTGATGCCTCCAATATCCAGTTGCACTCTATCTCTGCAGCATTCTATCTTTGTTGCATGTCATAAATGTTTTATTTCATACGGTGATAGCACTATGTGAAATAAATCATCACCATACCTGTTAATTAAAGACCTAATCTTAAATTTTAGCAAATCACATAATTCTAATATGGCATGACAGGTAGCGATTCCACATGATGTGCAATGATATCTGCGATTTGCTCTGCTGTTTTCAAAGCTCTAACCTGAGAGAATAAAACGTCGGCTTGTTGATACTCTTTACGCAAATAGCTAAGCCACTGTTTAATACGGGCTGCGTGGTAATGCCCCGTATCACCCTGTTTTTCTAACTCTGTATATTTAAAGAGTATTTTGCCAACCTGCTCCCAAGGCATCTTCGGGACATTGTGTTTGATAACTCGGCTCAAATTCGGTGTATTTAAGGCGCCTCGACCAATCATAATTGAATCGCACCCCGTCATTTCCATACACCGTTTAGCACTTTCATAATCCCAGATTTCACCATTCGCAATCACTGGAATTGACAATTTTTGGCGAATCTCACCAATGGCCTGCCAGTTAATACATTCGGCTTTGTAGCCATCTTCTTTTGTACGCCCATGCACTGTTAACTCAGTTGCCCCAGCTTGTTGCACAGCATCCGCAATTTCATGAGCAAATTGACTACTGTCCCAACCTAATCGAACTTTTACAGAGACCGGTAATTCTTTAGGCACTGCGGCACGTATCGCTTTAGCGGCATGATAGATAAGGTCGGGTTGCTTCAATAATGTCGCGCCACCGCCACTACCATTCACTGTTTTTGAAGGGCAGGCAAAGTTTATGTAGAATAAACAAAAAATTAATAGTTACAAATCATAAATCACAAAGTAAAATCTCACCAAAAATAATGAAAAGTTAATATATACAAAAAGATAGATATAGCATTGTACCTATTTTTAAGCTTAGGATACTATATCTGCAAGGAGATTATATGCTTTGTTACTCATATGTTAGATTTAGTACCCCTGAGCAAGCTAGAGGCGATAGTCATCGACGCCAGATGGAATTTGCCAAAAATTATTGCAAACTGAACAACTTAACATTAGTAGAAGATCTCAGCTTTAAAGATTTTGGCGTTAGTGCCTATAGAGGTGATAATCTAAAAACTGGCGCACTAGGTAAATTTCTGGAACTAGTTAATTCAGGACATATCCCTACTGGTAGCACACTCATTATAGAAAGTTTTGACCGTTTATCTCGTCAGACAGCCATAAAAGCACAAGCAATCTTTTCAGATATTATTAGCGCAGGCATCACAATTGTAACAGCTATGGATAATCGCTCATACAATTTGCAGTCAGTAACTGATAATCCTTTTGATCTAATGTATAGCCTAATGATAATGATTAGAGCAAATGAGGAAAGTGAAACAAAAAGTAAAAGGGTTAAAGAAGCAATAAAATCCAATATTAAAAATAAGAAAATAGTTGCTAGCAAGCTACCTTACTGGATAAAACACAATAAAGAAAAAGACTTACTTGAACTAATTCCAGAACGAGCAGAAATTATTCAGCATATTATAGAAAAATACCTAGCAGGTTTGGGAATTAATAAACTAACTCGATACCTAAATGATAATATTAAACCATTCGCTGGTAAAAATTGGTATCCAATGTATTTACAAAAATTACTTAGATCAACATCATTATATGGTGAACGACAATATAATATTGATGGCACACTCCATATTATGGATAATTATTATCCAGCAATAACGACTAAAAATACATTCGCTATAATACAAGAGAATTTAAATGCTCGAGCATATACTAGAGGTGGAAAAATCCCATCAGCTATAACAGGAATTGGTATAGCACACTGCGGTTATTGCCATGATGTATTAGTATCCCAATCAACAAAAAGAAAAGGTAAAATTGTAGATGGTTTAAGAAGAGCAAGATGCAATTCAAGCTCTAAAGGAACTAAGTGTATTACAACTACATTTAGAATATCTATTATTGAGAATGCGATAGCTGAATACTGTAGTCAGCATATTGATTTATCGTTTCTAGAACCAGTATCTGATAATTCAAGAACACAATTAGCTAAATATAAATTAGAACTAAGTGAGTTAAATAAAAAAATAAAAAATTATGTTGATTTTATATCCAATGGAAATATTAGCGCCC
>NZ_JAMPSW010000180.1:0-2674 GCF_028484855.1 Providencia sp. PROV033
AATATCAGAAGAACAAATTGGCTTTTATTGTATCGATATAGAGCGTTCTCCGCATGAAGGTATCATGGCGGCTTTTTTAATTAGAGTGGTATTTAATGATTTGCTCAAGAGCGCAGTAAATAACCGAGATAAAAAATTGCCTCAAATTGATAACATTATTAACCAAATAAATCATCTACTTGAAGAGTCAGGTTTTTCAGGTCAGTTTCCTTTGCTGCTTGGTTACTTTAATACTAAGTCCAAAAGTGTGATTTTGGCGAGTGCAGGGCTCGAAGCTGATATTACCACGGGGAATGAGCACTACCACTTAGCGCGCAACATTCCATTGGGCACCTTGAAAACATACCATTCAAATCGATTAGATTTTCAAGGTGAGAATTGGAGATGCCTTATTCATAATTCGAATCAAAAAATTAAGCTGATGTTTAATCCTGATGCTCAGAAATAATGCATGTATTTAATGAATATGGGTTCTATTTATCTTAAATGGGGCTATCTCTATTTATTCAATAATGAATCCTGATATACTGGCGCGCACTAAAAACGCGCCAGTATAGTTTATTGACAAGATAAATGGTGCTTATTAAATTTTCGGAGTTCTCAAGATGATCAAACGCAAGGTGCGTAAAGCGGTAATCCCTGTAGCGGGTTTAGGAACACGGATGCTTCCTGCAACGAAAGCGATCCCGAAAGAGATGTTACCTGTTGTGGATAAGCCTTTAATCCAATATGTAGTTAATGAGTGTATTGCTGCTGGGATTAATGAAATTGTGTTAGTAACACACTCATCTAAAAATTCTATTGAAAACCACTTCGATACGAGCTTTGAACTTGAAGCTATCTTAGAAGCGCGTGTGAAACGCCAACTGTTGGATGAGGTTAAGTCTATTTGTCCAAGCCATGTGACGATTATGCAAACGCGCCAAGGTATTGCTAAAGGTTTGGGACATGCGATTCTATGTGCTAAGCCATTAGTGGGTAACGAACCTTTTGCCGTCATTCTTCCTGACGTTATTTTAGATCGCTACAGCACCGATTTAACGAAGTTCAATCTTAAAGAGATGTTAGAACATTATGAAACAACAGGAGCTAGCCAAATTTTAGTTGAGCCAGTACCAGAAGAAGATGTTTCTAACTATGGGATTGTGGATTGTAATGGTGTGACATTACAACCAGGCGATAGTAAACCTATTTCTCGTATGGTTGAAAAACCTAAGCGTGATGAAGCGCCATCAAATTTATCAATTGTAGGGCGTTATGTATTATCTGAAAAAATTTGGGATGCATTGGCAAAAACTGCCCCAGGTGCTGGCGACGAAATTCAATTAACAGATGCCATCGCTTTAATGATGGAAAATAAAGAACCTGTTGAAGCTTACCACTTATGTGGTAAAAGCCATGACTGCGGAAATAAATTAGGTTACATGAAAGCCTTCGTAGAATATGGCATGCAACACGATACGTTAGGAAATGATTTTTCCGCATGGATTCAAGAGTTAGCCGCTAATTTAGATACTACTGCGAAATCTAATTAATAGATAAACTCCCTTTATGCGTAAAAAAAGCTAACCAAAATGGTTAGCTTTTTTTATACAAATCCATAAAGGGAGTATTCGGATTTTAAGTGTCATTAAATGTCAGTGATATAATATAAATCTATAACACCTGTGTCGCGTGTGAATTAATTAGCGTAAGACCTATCAAGGTGAGTTCAAGAATTTTATCTGATGAGATTACGTAACTTTACTTTAACGCTATATTTTATTTTGTACTATTATTTTTGATTAGCGCTGGATGAAGAAAAACGGATTAGGAAAGATGAAGGATGGATAATATTGGGGTTGTTATAAATAAAAACACCCTTATAAAAAGGGTGTTTAGAATTTGAAAGGTTGTTAATCTTAGATTAAGAAATCGTCTAAAGATTTACCTTGTTCTTCGATTGCAACTTTAATTACTGCTGGAGTACGACCTTGGCCTGTCCAAGTTTTAGTTTCGCCGTTCTCATCAACATATTTATATTTTGCTGGACGAGCTGCACGTTTAGCGCGGGTGCTAGTGCTTTTACCTGAATCCATAGTTTGCAGAAGGTCATTTAAATCTACGCCTTGTTCTAAAATCATTTCGCGAACTTTTTCCAGTTTACGATTACGTTCTTCGACTTCAGCGCGAGCTTGGCTTTCTTCTTCACGACGCTCATCAACAACGACGGTTAATTTTTCCAGCATTTCTTCTAAAGATTCTAAAGTAACTTCACGTGCTTGAGCACGAAGAGTACGGATGTTATTTAAGGCTTTTAATGATTCGCTCATTTTCCTGGTCTCAATTTTATATGTTGGCATGTGTACAGTAATAATAGAGTGCTATTTTAAATTCTGCAATAGCTAAATTACTTTCGTAGTTTAAAAGTTATCTTTAACGAATGCAATTTTTTTACAAAAGAATTATAAAAATTTTCGTTGCTATAAATTTCGCTATTATCAATAACGGAACTAATGAAAAAAGGTAATTAGGAAATGCCAATAAAATTTATATTAATAGGCTCATGATAAGCATTACCTTTTGTTTGGGGATGTATCAATGGATGTCTTTGGCGGATTCAAGTCCGAAGTGCAACGCTAAGCCGCCTTTCTTAGCTCCGCAAACACCACCGAAGGTTGTCTGAACCCCAGAC
>NZ_JAMPSW010000181.1:0-2646 GCF_028484855.1 Providencia sp. PROV033
GTTTGAGAATGTCAAAATTTGGTCTTTTTCTTAAATAATCAACTAATTTTTCTGGTACTCCAGCTAAATTAATTGCTTTATCTCCTGTGAAAGCCAATACATTTGATATTTGTAATTTATTAATAATAGTGGGATTATGAGTAGAAATAATAGTTTGAACTAATGTACTACTATTACTAAAACTTTTCTCTATAAAATCTCTTACTAAACGCAAGTTATTTACACTGAGGTGAGCCTCTGGCTCTTCAATACAACAAAGATTAAACGTATCACCACATGATTTATAATATGCAAAAAGAATTAGTATATAAATAAGGTTACGTTGCCCTAAACCTTTTTGATATAAAAATTCATTTCCATATCGAAGAGTGATATTTGATAATATATTTTTCAAATTAGGTAGGTTAGGTATACACTCTAGCTTCTCAACAATATCATTGTAATTATCAAAATCTGGATTATTACCAATAATTTTATCAAATGTATCTGTTTTTTCTATTGCGGTAAAAAATTCTGAATAGGCTGTATTGATCTCACTTTTGTCATCTTCACCTAACGTATTCATAAGTAATTTTGTAAAAATACTATTAGACTTCATTGAACTACTTTCAGAAAAATCATCTCGTTCAGCATTTATATTGTGAATACTAATACTTCTTAGATCACTAAAACCAATTACTTTTTCATTATTTACAGAAACAATTTGGTAGTCATATAGTTCTATTGGTAGGATGAACCAATTAACCTCATCAATAGTCTTTCCTACAAGCAGCTTTCGAGTTAGCTCAAGTATATCATTATCATTTTTAGGCTTGAACTCATATCTAATTCTATAACTCTCCTCATCACCATCTGCTACAATCCATTTCGCTAAAAGTGCAGTTTCATAACTATTTTTAGGATCAGTAAACTCTATTGTCACTAATACTTTAGGGATCTTACTTAACTGCACTCCCTCTGATTCATCATCTATTATTGAAGCAAAAAATTCTAAAATAGAATCTTTATTAAGATCAGAAATGTTTAAACGCTTTTGGTTAAAATCAATTTGATTACCACTAAGGGGTAACGATAACGCAGAGAAAAAATTTGTCTTGCCTGTATCGTTTTCTCCAATAACAATAGTGAGCTTCTGAAGTTGAGCTTCGAAAGAACGGAAATTACGATAGTTACTGATCGATACTTTTTTGATATACATAAAGTTTTCCTTAAAAGGATCCAAAACTATATATCAC
This sequence comes from Providencia sp. PROV033, assembly GCF_028484855.1. Classification (NCBI taxonomy): domain Bacteria; kingdom Pseudomonadati; phylum Pseudomonadota; class Gammaproteobacteria; order Enterobacterales; family Morganellaceae; genus Providencia; species Providencia sp. PROV033. The sequence goes on from NZ_JAMPSW010000181.1 coordinate 1,236, forward strand.
AACTGTACTACAAATAGCCTCACGAATGTAAGCTTCCTAGCTTTAAAACATAATGGTATGACTATTTTGTTAGTAACCCATCATGTTTCATCGGTTATACTCACCTATGAAAGCATGGGTTTGTGTGATAATAAATCCCATACTACAAATCATTTTTACAGCCAGTAACTAGCTCAGTGATGTATCAAAAATGTGATAGCTACAACTTATAGTTATACGTTTAGTTATACATAATTTTCATCAAAAACAAATACACTTAAAATTCAATGAATTAGATATTTAATTCAACTTACGCCAGCAAAATTTTAACTGTCAGTGATGTGACAACAGCTTTAAAAACAGTAAGTTAGTAAAGTTGAGCAGACAGTAACATTACCCAGAATGGACTTCGAAATGCACGTGAAATGCACGCGCACTAGAAAAATAGAAAAGCTCACTCCGGTGGGCTTTTTTATTGTCTTTTAAATACAGCCTATATGGCGCAGCAGTATATTCCCCTGAAATAGTATCATATTGATTTTAAATGTATTTTTATTTATGATTGATTTAAGAATTTCAATTATACATTGTAACCTATTGATTTATATTGTAGTGATAAAGAGTTTTGGGGAATCCCTTTTATCACAAACATAACACATCCCTCCCCCTCACTTCACATCACAATTTCTACACATTTCGTCACAGTAATTCACTCTCGATGCCATCATCATCAAAAAACCATACATGGTAAACCACAATGAGCAAGAAAATCCTCGGCATATTCATCAAACAAAAACGCATCGAGAAAAATATTTCAATATCTGAAATTGCAAATCATCTAACAATCTCAGAAGCTATGTATATTCGCGTTAAAAACGGGAATGACTCAATCTATGTAGATGACTTAATGACTATAGCTGAAATGCTCGGTGTTGATGAGCGTGAAATTTTGAAGATGGAAGATGTATGAAAAGAAATAACAACTAACTGCACGGATAAAAAATACCTAATGTGATGAAAAACCATGATATGCGGCTTCTATGCTAGAAAAGATTAGCAATACAATATCTATAAAAGCAATGAATTACACAAAATTACATCATTAGCAAAATACCTTTCTTATACACCTAACTTCTTATAGGACAAAAGCTTTCCATTACTAGATATTCCTTCTAACAAAATATTTTGCTTACAATCTTAAGCCTATTTAATATAATTACTGCCAAAATGAATGAACTAAAGTTTATGTCTACCAGCTCTTACCTTAACAAAACTATAATTTTGTTAAGGTCGATAATCTAAGAAAAGCAAATCTAAAAAATTTCTGACTAAATTTGATATTCAATAAAAGTCATTTCACTTAAAATTTCACTTCAAAATATTGGAGACTTCATGAATATCACTCAATTATTTCTATTAGCTCTAAATTGTA
>NZ_JAMPSW010000182.1:0-2604 GCF_028484855.1 Providencia sp. PROV033
TCCTTTAAGCATCATTTTAGAAAAAATAACAAGAATGACGAGAGAGATAATGGTAAATAGTACTTTTTTTATATCTATATTTTCTTTCATTTTTCAAGGCCAATAGGGTCTGTAATGTCTAAAATAAGCGCTTAGCGTATTTAACTTAAATTGTTCTTCAATAGAAAAGTGTAAATTTGAGTATCAGATAAAATGGGCATATACATTAATTTATGATTGGTTTAATCTATATGCATAGATATATTTATTAATGATTCTACGGCATAATTGTATGGATAACCAACATTTTTTAAAGAGTAATCAAATCCAGAATGGCTTAGTTTCAGTCATTATTCCTGTATATAACTCAGCGTCATTCATTTGTAAGACTATTGATTCAGTTTTACAGCAAACCTATTCGAATTATCAGATTGTGATTATTAATGATGGTTCAACCGATAACACGGTAGAGGTTATTACCAAAAAATTGGGTAATAACCTAAATTTTAAGGTTATTACTACGCCTAATGGTGGTGTTTCTAAAGCTCGTAACACCGGTATTACATATGCTGAGGGTGAGTATATCTGTTTCCTTGATAGTGATGATAAATTAGAACCGACATTTTTGGAAACGCTTGTTGAGAAAATTAACCAAAATAAAGTTGATGTTCAACTATGTGGGTATTATAAACATTACGCTAATTCGGTTGAAAAATTACCTAAGTCTAATGATTGCCAAAGAATTCTTAGTCAGTACCTTTTAGGTGATATGTCATTCCATATAGGTTCAATGTTAATTTCAAAGTCATTTTTAGACAAAGTAAATATTCGATTTAATCCAGATTTACGCTTAGCGGAAGACATTTTATTTATATGCCAGATATTATCTGTAGCGAAACTAAACATTTGTTTAAGTTACTTATATCACCATCAGTATCGAAAGGGCTCTTTAACAACCTCTGCATGGACTAAAGAAGATTATTTTCATGATATCGATGCTAAGGTGACGATAGAAAAAGAAATTAAGCAAATTTATACAGGGGAAGATCACAGTTTCGTTTGCCATCAATTAGCTTCAAATGTGTTCAGTAGTAAATTGAGATATGGTTGGAAACTGTTTCTAGCTAAAAAGTACCGTGAGCTAGTCAGCCTGAATAACCAGAAATTCTTTGCCGATTATGATATTAGGGTATTACCCAAGAAATATAAAAAAAGAGCAAAGATTATTGCATTTAATAACCCGACCATTTGGGCTCTAATTAACGTGTTTTATACTAAGAAAAATACCAAATTATGAGAGTTTCAATCGTGAAGAAAAGCAGCTAGTCATAAGAATAAGCACTAATATCCACGATAGTGATACTTGAGTTGAAATAATCAATGTATCACTAAGTCCTAACCCGATTAAAACGAATGTAAACCCTAAGATAAAAGGGTTTTTGGCTTGTTTATAGCCATATGCAAATATTGCGACATAGAATAATAAGATAAGAAGAACACCATTAATCCAGCCTTTGGTGGATAATTCTTCCATTAGATCATTATGTAAATGGGCTTGCATATGCTCAATTGCACCAGCGAATCTTTTATCATTCTTTGCCAATTCGATAATTTTACTATTTCTTTCTTCTGCTGATTGCCATAGAAATCCATTAGATGCATAAAATCCAGTTTGGATCATAGATAGCCGATCTCCAACAGATGTGGATGTAGAGTCATTTTTGATATAGGCAATGATTTCATTACTAGCACTTTGCATTCTTTGTATAATTGTTTCGCTAAAGATTGCGCATATAATTAACGCCGCAACGATAGGGAACAACACAAATTTTAATTTTAAATTTTTATTTTGTCTAAAATAAAGAAAAAAGATACAGAGGCTAATAACTGGATACAATAAAATTCCCGCTCTCGTTTCAGTTAGAACTACACAGAAAAAAGTGATTAAAATAGATAGAGAATATAAATAATATTTTATCCTCGAGCAGTAAGATAAAAAGATAAATTGTGCATATAAAGATAAAAATATCATGGCATAAGCTGCCCCAGTAGCATTTGAGGCATTATGAAATGCCAACTCAACTCTTGGAATATGGAGGTAAAACTCTTGATACACAGTATAACCCAGTATGCTTATCTGGCTTATTGTTGCGGTTATTAAATGCAACTTAGAGATTAAAATATTTTTCAACGCATTATGGGTTATAAGTAATATAAAGCTACCAAACAGAGCTATTTTCCCCATTTGGAAGTATCCATGGTAGACATTTCTATAAATAGTATCACTTGTTTTGTAAAGTTCTACCCAAATCAAATGAGTTATACCAATCAAAAATAAAGGGATAGCAACAATGACTATTTTGTTTTTTAAATATACCTTAGGTGAGGATAAAAATATTAAAACTGAAAGTATGCCTGCGAAATTAAATATTTTACTGGTAATATCAGGTTTAAAAGGTAATAACAAAATTGCAATAAAACACAATCCGAGCATCAGGGTGGGAAGATATCGATGACATGATTGAACTAAAAAATTATTGCTGAAAGATAATTTGGTCATAATATCATTGCTCAGAAATGATGATAATGGATAAAATATTTCTCATTAGAATAACTGATGTTAAT
>NZ_JAMPSW010000183.1:0-1018 GCF_028484855.1 Providencia sp. PROV033
CTTTTTTCGCAGGCGTCCAGCCGAAGAAAATAGCCAGAGGGCAGAGCCTTATGTCATTCATTTTCGTCCAGAAAATGAGTGGCATTGATACTGAAAGTATCATAGATGTAGGTTGGTAACATGATGATTCCATCCGTTATTTTACCCGTTATTCTATCCGTTATACCTAAATCGGATAAAATAACGGACAGAATAATGGATAGAATAACGGATAGATTAATGGGTAAGAAATGACACAACGTCATCTTGTGTCTATCTCTTATTCTGTATCTTATTCTCTGTATTATTCTGTGTATTAGAGAGAAATTAGATAGAATAAGATACGGAATAATACACAGGATAATAAACAAACATGACATTAACCTGCCTTTTCCTCGAGCTGTTTAAGCATCGAAACATCACCTAATAACCGTTGATTTTTACCGGTGAAAAAGATGATCGGGCTGACATTTGCATTATCAATACTTCGGATTAACTGAATTCCCATCGCCTGATAATCATCATCATTTGTGCAACGGTATAACGCTAAAACAAGCTGACATTGTTCGGGGGTTCCGCACTCTATTGCCCAGCGGATCAACTCCGAAAAGGTCAATCCGTTCGGTTTCCAGTGTTTTTTATGCCGTGACGCTAACGCCTTAAATTTTTCACGCCCTCGATTGTATTTTTCCGCCCCGATCACCGGATCTTCACAACGAACCCCTTGAACCGGTCGCTTATCAAATGACAATTCCCATAATTTTATTTCTTCGATGTATTCGTAATCTGCCGGTGATGCCAAACGAAATAATTGAGACATAGTGATCCCCTCCGATGATGTGTGAACGGAGATATTATAAGGCTTTCGGGAAATTCCGCTTCCTCGACGTGAAACAAGTTCACGCCTTGCGGCGAGCGTTGCGAGTTGAATTTATGAGGTTTACCTGACTCCAGATGTAACAAAGCCCCGTGACAGCATCACAGGGCTCTGGTACTCTAAATCTTGTGCATTCGTTGCTAAAGATTTCGAAGTCGCATT
>NZ_JAMPSW010000184.1:0-1220 GCF_028484855.1 Providencia sp. PROV033
AAGTGTAGAAAGAAACCCGACCTAACCAGACTTAGTTAGCTGAATCAACTAAGACACCATGACCCAATAACTGATCATGGAGAAAAGCAAAGACAGGAAGACGCTGTCGCTTCGCTCCGTTTTGATTAGTACCACATTGGGGCATTAGGGTTTTTTGCGATTATCTAAAGCAAAAACCGGTTACTTTAAACCCATTCGCCCACCACAGGAAAACTCATTCGCAGAGTCGAACACCACAACACTCAACACAGAGGGGCTACTCTTCCCAACAAGCACATCCCACCGCGAATCGATGTACTCCCAGCCAGCGCCATCAGCATTTCCATAGTAAGGGACGATGACCTTATTATTCGCATTAAAGCTAATTTCAACGTATTCCTTGTATGGAGTAATGACGACGGATTTTCCCGATGGCTTTCCATCCTCTCCGATGATGAAGCATGGAATACTAACTCCATAAGCTGTACTAACGAACAATAACAAAAAAACAGCTATTAATTTACTCATGGCACTCCAGAGAATTGATAAACAATGATTTACTTGCATAATAAGGGGTCAGTTTGGAGATCGGAAATTTTTGTACGTTAAGCGCATTATTTAACCAATCTTGGTTCGTAAGGGGTTGATTTTGCGTCAGTGGCTATCGCTTTTAAGTTGTCGCTCTTGCAGTATCGCATTTAGGTTATCCGATTAAGGTCAAACCTCTGAAAATGCCGTATAGCGCGGGAGTACACCCTATTGCTATAGGTAAGTCTGTTCAAAAAACAGGCTTACCGTACAATAATTCTCTATATCCAAACGGACCCCAATAACAACAGTTTTATTTTTTAGGTGCCACAAATGAGAATAATAAATGCATTAGCTCTTTTTTTACTGGCTAGTTCATCTGTCAATGCAGAAATTATATCTGGTCCATTTAAAGACAAAGCTGAATGCGCTACGTTTGCCACACTATCTGGCTATGACAATCGAATTACACCTGAGCAAAAATGGGCTATGTACGACAAAACCCTAAAAGAATTTGCTCAGCTCAGACAAAATTTGCTGGGAACTACCAGATTTATTACCGAATATAATTACGAAATGAATATCGCTACAATTAGAGCAACTGATATGGTCAACCTTATAAAAGGTGAACGTGAAAACGCAGCTGTACAATTATGGAATAAATATAGATGTGGTTCTAAATAAATCATCACTGATTATAACTAAGTTCCTGT
>NZ_JAMPSW010000185.1:0-2457 GCF_028484855.1 Providencia sp. PROV033
TTCGTTAATGGTGATATTTTTAATCGGCAGTATTAGTATTTCAATTAATATATTCAATGGGTTTGAGTACCCGTTAGAGGTTAGTATTACCTTTATTTCAGCCTGTGTTTTGGGACTGATTATTGGTCGGGTTTTGATTGGCTATATTCCTGTTAATATTGTGCAATTTATATTTTCGCTATTAGTGGTTTCAGTTTCTATTTATTTATTATTTTCGGTGTTTGTTTTTATTCTCAATGATGGTATTCCCAGTTTGTTAATATAATATTTCTATTTTAATCATCATGTGATTAGTGCGCTAATCGAATATTTTATTTTTTTAATGTTGTGTTGGTAGAATTTAAAATTAAGAATATTAAGCAGAAGATGCGATTGGCTTGATGCATAAGAAAGAAAACTGATTTATCTTCAATGATAAATAGGTATAATGAATTAATCGCAATTCTTATTCAGCCGCGACATCAAAAAACACGCTATACCCTACCAAATACAATAATCATTACAGGTTGATTAGCATAATTATGACTAAACAAGATAGTTCAACAACCATCATTGATATCGCTAAGCGCGCTAATGTGACGGATATTACCGTATCTCGTGCTTTTAACCATCCTGAATTGGTAAAAAAAGAAACACGGGAAAAAATACTCGCGATCGCACAAGAGTTAAATTACGTTCCCAATGTATTTGCGCGTAACTTAAAGAATAAAAATAGCCGAATTATTGGTGTTGTGACAGACAGCACGTTTAACCCCTTCTATGTGGTTTTAATCCAGACGGTGTCGCGCTTAGCGAAAGAAAAAGGCTATCAGGTCATGATTTTTGATACTGATAGTGATGAAAAAGCGGAGCAAACCGCGATTGAAACCTTAGTGAGCTATAAAGCCAGCGGCATTTTGCTTTCGCCTGTTCGTGATGATAAAGCGTACCAACCAAGTTATTTGTCGTTGATCGATCAGCATCAAGTCCCATTAGTCTTTGTTGACCGCTCTATTTATGGAAGAAATTATCCTGGGCTATTTTTGAAGAATTTTGAAATCGGGGCACTAACAGGAAAATATCTAAACGAACAACGCAGTGAAAATACGTTAATTATTTCAGGTCCTGAACATTCTGAAATTAGTCTTTCCCGTCTCGCGGGTATTTATGATCAATTTACGCATCATAAAAATATTCATGTTTTGTACAGTAGCTATATTTTTAGCAAAAAAGATGAAGAGTATTTAAGAGAAAAAGTCAAAGAACTCTATACACCAAATATGTATGTTGTGGGACTAAACGGGATTATTACAGCGGGAATGTATAAGATTATTTCTGAGCTCGGATTATCTTGTCGTTATTTCTCGGTAGATTTACCGCCTTATGCTGATACTTATCATTTATCGATTTCAGGTGTTCATCATGACTCAGTTTATTTAGGTAAACGAACAGCGGAATTATTGTTTGCAGAGATAGAAGGTGGCTCCACTAAAGAAACGGGTTCTAAGCAAATCTTCGTCAATGGAAAATTAGTGACTTACGATTAAAAAAATAAGGATTTCATTATGAAATCCTTATTTCTATTTATCGCTAAATATAAACTTAACGTTTCATTGAGCTAATTAAGGTGGCACCCCAGATAATTAAACCTTTCACAATATATTGAACGTATGGAGATATACCCAATAAGTTCAAGCCATTATTAAGTACACCTAAAATCATTGCTCCGATAAGTGTCCCAATAATCATCCCGCGACCACCGGCGATAGATGCCCCGCCTAAAACCACAGCAGCAATCGCATCAAGTTCAAAACCGACACCGGCGTTAGGTTGACCGCTCATTACTCGAGAGGTAAAAATTAATCCTGCGAATGCAGCGGTAAAGCCGCTGATGACATACACCAGCATTTTGTAACGTTCAACACGAATACCACTTAAACGCGCAGCTTCTTCATTACCGCCGATGGCATAAATATAGCGACCAAATGGAATGTGGTTGAGAACGACATAGAAAATCAGATACAAACCCAGCATTAATAGGATAGGCACTTGAATTCCCATTAACTCTTCACGTCCCCAAAATGCAAACTCTTGTGGCAAGCCTGAAATCGGGTAACCACCGGTATAAATGAGCGCCAAGCCTTTTGCGATAATCATCGCACCTAAGGTGACAATGATGGGTGGCATTTTACCGTAAGCGGTTAAAATTCCATTAACAAAGCCAAACGCGATACCTGATAGCAAACCCAGAGTAATGGCAAGGGAAGGATCCATGCCATAGTATTTCATTAATCCCGCCATTAATGTGCCGGATAGTGCCATCACCGCGCCAACAGAAAGGTCGATCCCTCCCGTTAAAATGGCAAATGTCATCCCGATAGCAATAATTGCGTTAATGGAAACTTGGCGAGCAATCGTGGATAAGTTATTTACCGTTAAAAAATGCTCATTAAAAATGGACATACAAGCAAATAAGAT
>NZ_JAMPSW010000186.1:0-1002 GCF_028484855.1 Providencia sp. PROV033
CCCCAACTTTGAACATATTGTCCAGCAATTGAGTGAACAGGCAGATAAGCATCAGGAGGTTATTGTGAATATAGCACAACGCTTACAAGATAAAGGCCGTCAAGAAGGCCTGCAGAAAGGCATTGAGCTTGGTATCGAGAAAGGTAGAGAAGAAGAACGACTGCTTGCACATCAGCGTCAACTGGATATGGCGCGTAATTTGCTCAAGAACGGTGTTAGCCTTGATCTTATCATTGAGAGTACCGGTTTAAGCCGCGAAGAGCTCATTTCCCTGCAGTAGTCTCACCCTATTTCCTTTGTCATTTTTGTGCTTAACGCAAACGTCGCTAGCTCAATGAGTTTAGCGATGTTTTGCGCTTTTTCATAACGTTTATAGCTTCGCACGCTCACCCCGAGTTCCTCAGCCGCGCGTTCCTGATCGGGGTTGTGCGCCCATTTCATCGAAAAGTCCAAAGTTTTCTCATAGCCCTTTGATACCAAGGGCTACAGACGATGTACAATTTAATATTATTGATAGACTATGCCGCTAAGCTTAATGATTCTTCTGAAATGGGGTTTTGCGCCCATTTCCCCCAAATGTCCCACCAATCATAATTATTCAATTGATTTTAAAGAAAAACCTATTCCTTTTTTTCACCCATTTTGATTTTTCTTTTTAGCCTAAAATAGGTTGCCCGTGAGATACCTGTCTTTGCTGTCACTATACTCATCGTTTCACCTTGCAAAATAAGCTCCTGAGCAGCTGGCGTTCGAGGATGATGTTTTCGTCCAAATTTTACCTCTGCCGCATAGGCTGCAATCCGACCTTCATTTGTTCTTTCTAATATACGTTCACGTTCGGCTTCAGCGACTGCTGCTAGTATCTGAATAACCATTTTCCCCATCGTTCCTTCAGTGCTGAGACCATTTTCAAGAAAGCGAATAGCGGTTCCCTTTTTATAACAGGTATCAACGATACGGATCATGTCAGCAGTATTACGACCGAGGCGATCCATTTTGGGG
>NZ_JAMPSW010000187.1:0-1361 GCF_028484855.1 Providencia sp. PROV033
TTATTCTGGTGTAAAAGCTAGAAATAATGTTGATGAGTCGTTCCGAAAGTTAATTGTTCCCCATTTTCCATTTATCTTGTTATACCAATACATAAAAGAAAATTCAAACATCCGTATTCTTAGAGTGTTACATACATCAAGACAAATAACCTCGACATTTTAATTGTTAAGGGATTTACACCAGAACCACCGAAATTCCCTTTTTGTATAAAAAACAGGCTTAGCGTAGGATATTTTCCGTTTTCCAAGCTGACCCCTAATATGGGGCTGGGTGGAATAACACCAATACAAAAGCTAAACCAACAACTACAAAATTCTACTGTGAACTTCCATTAAAAATGGGAGGATTACCAATGGTTAGGCAACGCATATGAAAAAAGTCGAATATTTACTCAAAAAACTACGCACCTTAGTCATCAGTGATAAACTCTATCTTACTAATAAATTTAGGGAAAAAATAGGATACACTCCTAATTTTGATATACCTAAAAGCTTTAATGAAAAAGTTAATCACCGCATGATATATGATAGAAACCCGTTATACACACAGCTCGCTGATAAACTTGCTGCTCGTGAATATGTGGCACAAAAAATAGGTGAACAATATTTAGTGCCAATTTTAGCCGCTTATAATGACGTTAATGAAATCAATATTGACAAACTTCCTGATCGTTTTGTCTTAAAATGTAATCATGATAGTGGTAGTAGTATCATTTGTACTAATAAAATACAGTTTGATTTACAAAAAGCGAAAGACAAACTTGGATTTCACTTAGTAAAAAACTTGTATTACATTACTCGGGAACGTCACTATAAAAAGATTAAAGCAAAAATAATTTGCGAAAAATATATCGATTTATTCGCCAATAAGAAGAGGAAACTAGTTCCAGAAACCTGCCGTATCCACTGTTTTGCAGGTAAACCCGTGTACGCAGAGATTGACTACACTGATGAACATGGTACTGAGTTTATCAATATTTATGATACTCAATGGCAGTTACAACCAGTGACCTTTGGCTATCCAAATATGTTAGAACCTGTCGTTGAACCCCCATTATTTCAAGAAATGCTTAGGCTAGCACAGTGCCTTGTTAGCCCATTTGACTATTGCCGTGCTGATTTTTTGATGTCCGATCAAAAATTATATTTCAGCGAACTGACTTTTGCACCAAATGCAGGTCGCACTGAAATTCAACCGCTATCATGGGATTTTAGGCTAGGAGAAATGTGGGAACAGCGCATTACTGGTGCAGCGGGAAATAGGCTTTGTTGAATAAATTGAACTTTTAGGTAATTGGGGTAGTGACCGGGTTGCTGCGATAACTGCCAACTTTCAGGCAACCACCTCGATCAGCAACCTT
>NZ_JAMPSW010000188.1:0-2206 GCF_028484855.1 Providencia sp. PROV033
CCCCTTAAAAATGCAGCTAGATTACGTGCTAAAGCAATGTATTTTTCATGATGTTGCCACAAACACAGTCACATTAAGTGGCGACTCGACATTACTCTCGTCAATTCCTGAACATAAAACATTACAGGCTGCACCAAAAGGCCATGGTCTTCCTCTCGGCTCAGTAGCTAGCCAGATGTTTGCCAACATCTACCTCAACCCGTTAGACCAGTACATAAAACACCATCTTAACGTTAAAGGTTATGTGCGCTATATGGATGACCTGATTTTAACGGGACCATCCATCCAACAACTCTTGCAATGGAAGTCCGATATCGCCCTTTTTGTTAAAGACCAATTGAATTTAAATTTACACCCAAAAAAACAAACCCTGCAACGTTGCGACCAAGGCGCGGATTATCTCGGCTATAAGGTTTACCCTCATTATTTACATTTACGTAAACGTAATATTCGAAAACTGATATCATGGTTACATTATTTTAATACCAAGCTTGCAGGGAAAACGGGAAAAGCCACTCAGCACATTGAGTATAAACAGGAGTGGGAATACCGTTTTAAGCTTACCTCTCCAAGTCTCACGCCCAGTTATGAACTACTCCAACAAATGCAGGCCATTATTAATAGTTACTACGGCTTAATGAAGCATGCAAACCACTATCGGCTACGTAAACTTATCTACCATAAACATTTCCATGTTCTCAAAAAATACTATTTACCCTCAGACCCCCAATACCATTCTGTTCATATCAAAAAGCACTATTTAAATGCATGGGTGCTTGCTTAATACCCAGAATAAATCCTTTATCAACTGAATCTGGATATAAACCGGGCTCCCATTGACTCAAAAAACGACACGTCTCCTCATTCAACTGAACCCATTTACCCTGTGATAGCGTAAGCGCACCCCCCTCATTCTCTTGATGAGTATCACTCACGCACTGCTTTCGCCATAACGCATACTGACCTTCATCCCACTGTGCACAAACAACCTCTATCCCCCACGGCATTTTTTTCATTTCAGTCTCTGAAAATAATTTCGTTATTTTACTCTCTGGAAATCCCCCCGAAAAAACCACTTTGCCCTTTAAATTTTTAAACGAACGACCCCGAACAGCTAATGTGGGGTAATGGAGATGGATTAATGAGAACAAGGATTGCTCATAGCATCGAAAAAAAATGCCTTCCTTAATTAAGCTAATCATCCCTTGACGTTCACTCAAGGCGAGTTTATCGATTAAATTCATGCGTCCCTCTTAGATAAAAAGCCCCCGCGATAACGCGGGGGAAACCCAAAAAAACCAAGGTTAAAGATGAAAAACTAAAGGTTAAAGACCCGCTGACACAGAAAGTTGGAGCGGGTGCTGTCACTGTAGCTAGTGACGCCGCCATGGCCGAGGCCGACGTGATAGTGACCGCCGCCACTCGCAGCCTCAGAGGTCCACGAAGGGTAGAGGTCAGCAAAACCATAGCTTCTTATATCGCCCCACTCTGACCACAGTGAATTTACTGCGCGGCTGGCGTTGTTTGACGGCTCTATCACCGTACTGTTGGTGAGTTGTGCGCGTGTCGGTAAGCTCATGCTCAGACTTTGACAGTAGTTCTCAGCGTCTGGCCAGGTGTATTCTTTCTCATCGCCCACAAACCATGTTTTCAGATTGAATGAGTATTCCGCCGCATTACCCCCCCCCGTTTTCGGGGTGACGGTAATGGTTACTGTTGAGCTCGTTCCCTTGCCCGTAAATCTCACTACTCCGTTGTTAACGCTTACCCAGCCCTCACCACCATCTACCTTCCAGTCAAAATCCGAGGCACTGAGGCCGTCCTTCAGATTCAGGGTAAAGGTTGCCCCGACAAAGCCCGTGGTTGGGAAGCCATCATTCATCGAGAACTGATGGCCGTTGACGGTGATCGAATCGAACTCCAGGACGTGAATGGCGTACGCGTCGGATGTCAAACTCGCCGTCCCCCCGTTCAGTGTCAGCGTTGCCTGCAGACCCGTGCCCGCCGTCTTCGCGGTGTAGGTCGCCGTGTAAACACCCGAGTTCGCAGGCGTTTCCGACCACGCGTCCTTCGGCTCGGCATTCGGCACCGTCACCGCGTCCTTCAGGCTGCTCGCCTGCCCCGGCACCGCGTTGCCCGCCGCATCCTTCAGCGTTACCGTGACGGTCATCACCTCACCGAACTTGTAAGACGTATTGTCCAGTTT
>NZ_JAMPSW010000189.1:0-2199 GCF_028484855.1 Providencia sp. PROV033
CCTTATGAGTGGCTATACATTGATACACAATACAGAAAAATTGCGAATACAATGAGGTCACTCTTTCTCGCGATTGATATCGAGTGCGAACCAGGATTACAACTACTATCTTCCCAATTATTAACAGCAAAATCAGAACTTCAAAAAGATAAGCACATTTCTACCGTCGATCAGCGGTTACTGTTAAAAAACGATAAACCTTTTATCCTGATAGATGAACAGGTTAATACTCAACGATTTGAATACTATTTATACCAAAAAGTGGCTCGGATGATTGAGAGTAACAATATTTACATCAATGAAAGCGCCAGCAACAAGCGTTTAGACGATGATCTGATTTCAGCCACCGAGTGGAAAAAAAGCCATGTCATCATTCAAAAAACAGGATTAACTCGGCTCAATACACCGATACAACAAACGCTTTCGGAATTAACGCAAAAACTGAGAGACCAAATGGAGCGAATTGGTCGCAATATCCATGATGGAGCCAATGATTTCGTGACACTTCAACCGCGTTCAAATCAGTTAACATGGAAACTGGCGAATAAACGCTGGAAAGATGACATTGATAATCCCATATATAACCAGCTCCAACATATGGGGATCATTGAAATTATGGACTATGTTCATCAAAAAACGCAGGTTACTTAGATGCATTTAAAAATATCGCATCAAAAAAGAAAAACACTAAGGCCAAAGAGGGCGATTTACTCGCTTGCATATTTGGAAATGGCTCAAACTATGGTGTTCATCATATGTCATCAATATCAGATAGAGCCATCGGTGTGCTTAGAGCCGTCAATGATGGTTATATTAGGCCTGAAACAACGAGTGAAGCTAATGATATGATAGCTGATGCTTTAGCAAAACTCCCCATTTTCAAATATTATACGATTAACGAAAGTGCCCCATTTGGTAGTATTGATGGCCAAAAACATGGTTGCCGAATCAATACATTTAAAGCCCGTTTTTCTGCTAAATATTTCCGAAAAGGGAAAGGCGTATCAGCACTCACATTAGTTTCAAATCATGTACCAATAAATACGAAAGTGATTTCAGCCAATGAATATGAGGCTCACCACGCATTCGATTTACTCTATAATAATACCAGCCATATTCAGCCCAAAACATTAGCAACAGACACGCATGGCGTTAACAATGTAAACTTTGCTATCCTTGATCTCTTTGGGTATCAGTTTGCCCCGCGATATGCAAAATTTAAACACGTTTTTAATGAATTGTTTGAGATCGAGTATGATGAAATCCTTTCCCTGAAACTTAAAAAATCGCTCAACTTATCACTCATTCAAGAAGAGTGGGAAAATATTCAATGGATAATTTGTTCATTAAGCCGTAAAACGACGACACAAAGCACGGTGATTACTAAGCTTTCTAACAGTAAGAAAAACAATCGCACCTTAGCGGCTCTTCGTGAATATGACCGAATAATTAAGTGTTTATACGTTCTCGATTATGTTGATGACAAAATGCTCAGGCAGTTTGTCCAACAAGCACTTAATCGGGGTGAGGCTTACCATCAATTACGGCGTGCAATTGCGTCAATTAATGGTAATCAATTCAGAGGTGGCGATGATTACCAGATAGAACAATGGAATGATTGTGCTCGTATCATTGCTAACTGCATTATTTATTATAATTCTGCATTATTATCCAGTTTGATTGAAAAATTTGCGCGTGAAAATAATCAAGAAGCGGTGAATATGATAGCTGAGTTATCACCTGTCGCATGGCAGCATATACAGCTGGCCGGTAATTACACCTTTGGCCTTAAAAAAGATAATATTGTACTGGAAAGATTACTGGAGAATTTAGATCCTCTTATTTCAGAAGAGTCGTTAAGCTTAGCGGCATAGTCTATTAATATTATTAAACTATATATCGGCTGTAGTCCTTGATATCAAAGGGCTACAAGCAAACTTTGGACTTTTCGATGAAATGGGCACACAACCCCGTTTACCACTTATCCCCAGCTGTTGAACGCGTTCTGATCGATGACACTTTCGCCAATAGAAAGAGAAAAGGTACCCTTTTTGCTGTTCAACGCGTACAAACCTTTATGAGAAAACCTCTCAACTCCCACTACCTTCAACTTGATATTCAAAATTTTTTTAATTCCATTGAGTTAACGAAGCTAATGGCACTTTGTGAAACGATACTCAATCGATACTTCAACCAACA
>NZ_JAMPSW010000190.1:0-2196 GCF_028484855.1 Providencia sp. PROV033
CAATAGAGGTTGCTATGAGCATTGGTGTATAGTAAGGCAACATTGTGTGCTTAAAGAATCAATGTTAATACAAATCCGTTAATCTTATAGTATGAAATCTCGCTTTTAAGTGATTTTCATATATATTTAAATGCTATTTTTTTTAAAATACATGTGTTTATTTTTCTCGTTTTGATTGATTATTTGTTTATGTTTAAGAAAAAAATTACTGTTATCCTATGAATTAAGCCCTACTGTTATAACTAATAATTAAAATAATAAACACGTATTCTTATCTCTACTATACTTATAATATCCAAATTATAGAGCGAGTATATAATGATTGATTTTTTTAGGTTAACAAAAAAAAGTTCCAGACATATTGGTATCGCAATATATGTTGGTATCATCGCGGGTATTTTTTCAGCATTAGTCAAGTCAGGTTTTGAAGGCTTAATTCCGCCAAGAACCATTGAAACAACACCACCGCCAATCGTCTTACTAGAAAAGCTTGGGTTAAATATAGATACAATGACTTATCATTGGATGGGCTATAGCATTAATTGGGGGGGAAATGGTGTCCATATATTATTTTCAATAGTGATTGCAGTAATATATTGTATTATTGCTGAGTATTTACCCAAAGTTAGATTATTACACGGTATTTGTTTTGGTATCGCTGTTTCTATTTTTGCTCATGGCTTAGTCGTACCATTATTAGGACTATCTGGCTGGCTATGGACTGCTGGCTATCAAGCCCTTATTTCTGAGTTTGTTGGAACAGCTTTTTGGATCTGGTCAATTGAAGCAATTAGGCAAAATTTGCGTTATTGTTTAACCAAAGAAAAAGATGCTGAGTAGATTGGGATGTTTACCCCTTATCTATTATAAATTACTGATAAAATGTAAAGGCTCGTTTAAGCTATATAAGTCATCTATTCGAGAGGTCGCCTAGTGCGACCTTTTTATTTTTTTGATTTCTAGATGATTGTCAGATATATGCAGCCTCAGAATCAATTACATTGTTATCAATTAACTCGGATGCTTGATAGGACATCATCCCGAACAAAGGTTATTGGCCACTATGGCGTGATAGTATGAGCGAAATTACACCTTATTAATAATACGATACTTAGAACAAGAACATTATCAGTTACACGCAAGGAATAAATCTGACTTAATCTTTGACTCCATTTTTCTCATATCCATATAAATTAATTCTACCCGACAAATACTCACCTAAATAGACATCACTAATTTTATTGAAGCCTTGTTTAGAGATGTTGTCTTCTAACCACCCAATGTCTTTTCCGATGATTTCAAGTGGATCACCGTTAGCTAAGCCATCCACGATAATTGGATAACGTATGTTTTCATCACCACTTTGAATAATAGTTAACTGCCCATTCTGTTCAAGAACAACGCGTTTTAGCTGTTCTATTTCATAAATACCATTGGATCTTAACTTAAACATTAAATCATTTGCGGAAACGCCATTTTTTAAACACTCTTTAACATTAACGTTGCCATTATGTACTAAGGTAATTGGCTTTCCATCAATAACACGTTTAATTAATGGGTTATTTTCTTTTAAAAATTTAAGGGTAAAAACAAGCAAAGTCCAGATGATTAACACGAGTATAAATTGCAGCACGGTTATCGACTCATTGTAAATGACACCACCAATAATCCCACCTAAAACATAGTTTTGAACCTGGTCCATTGCGGATGAGGGGGCTAGGTTACCTTTTCCCATAAGGTTGATTTGAACAATCAAACATAGTATTCCCAATCCCAGCTTTATAATAATCGGTGCATAAATAATCATTTTCTTCCTTAATTTTTTATGATGGTTATTTCGGGATTTGTTAACCAAACCTCGACTAAATTGTAAGTTTTTTGATCTGAGCTTAAGTTAATACGGTAATAACGATCATTAATTTTAATGATGACACCATCGGATAATTGTACTGAATTGGAAAGGATAGAGCTTATATTTACATCTTTGTCTTTCGATAATACTCTTACAAAATTAACCATTTGTGATGATTTCGAGTGCATATTTTGGTTGTCAGTATACTCTGCATATTGAACACCTGAAATGAAGAGCAAAAATAAGAAGGCGATAATCGTTAAATCTCGATATTTAGTCTGTAAACGATGACGCATATACAGGATAAAAGCGACGATCAAAGTGAATAATGTGCCAAAAATAAC
>NZ_JAMPSW010000191.1:0-2150 GCF_028484855.1 Providencia sp. PROV033
GATTTAATGAAAAATTAAAGGTATTATCATGGCTAAAAGAATCGTAGAACCGTTCCGTATTAAAATGGTAGAAAACATCCGTATTCCATCCAGAGAAGAGCGTGAAGCAGCATTAAAAGAGGCGGGTTATAACCCATTCTTGTTACCAAGTAGTGCGGTGTATATTGACCTGTTGACTGACTCGGGTACTAACGCCATGAGTGACCGTCAATGGGCAGCGATGATCACCGGTGATGAAGCGTATGCAGGTTCTCGTAACTATTATGATTTAAAAGATAAAGTTAAAGAAATGTTTGACTACGACTACGTGATCCCTGCTCACCAAGGTCGTGGTGCTGAAAATATGTTATTCCCTGTTTTACTGAAAGTAAAACAAGAACAGGGCGGTGCGAAAAAACCGGTATTTATTTCTAACTTCCACTTTGATACAACAGCGGCTCACGTTGAATTAAATGGTTGTAAAGCTATTAATATTGTTACCGAAAAAGCCTATGATTCTGAAACTTATGATGATTGGAAAGGTAATTTCGATATTCAAAAATTAAAAGATAATATTGCAAAACACGGTGCCGAAAACGTGGTTGCCATTGTTTCAACCATCACCTGTAACAGTGCGGGTGGTCAGCCAGTTTCAATGGATAACCTGAAAGAAGTTTATGAAATCGCGAAACAGCATAATATCTTTGTTGTGATGGACTCTGCGCGTTTCTGCGAAAACGCGTATTTCATTAAAGAACGTGATCCGAAATATAAAAATGCCACAATTAAAGAAATTATTCTAGATATGTACAAATATGCTGATGCGCTCACTATGTCAGCGAAAAAAGACCCACTGTTAAATATCGGTGGTCTGGTGTGCATTAAAAATGATGAAAAAATCTTTACGCTGGCAAGACAACGCTGTGTACCAATGGAAGGCTTCGTGACCTACGGTGGTTTAGCGGGTCGTGATATGGCCGCGATGGTACAAGGTTTAGAAGAAGGTGCAGGGGAAGATTATTTGCATTATCGTATTGGTCAGGTGAAATACCTCGGTGATCGTTTACGTGAAGGCGGTATTCCAATTCAGTACCCTACCGGTGGTCATGCAGTGTTTGTTGACTGTAAAAAATTGGTTCCACATATCCCTGGAGACCAATTCCCAGCACAAGCGGTAATTAACGCACTGTATTTAGAGTCTGGTGTTCGTGCGGTTGAAATTGGTTCATTCCTATTAGGTCGTGACCCAGAAACAGGTAAGCAAAAACACGCCGATATGGAGTTCATGCGCTTAACTATCGCACGACGTGTTTATACCAACGATCATATGGATTACATTGCAGATGCTCTGATTGGCTTAAAAGATAAATTCGCAACCTTGAAAGGTTTAGATTTTGAATATGAGCCGCCAGTATTAAGACACTTTACTGCAAGATTGAAACCTATCAAATAATAAATAGTAGTTCTGCGGGTTCCCGTGCAATGCGGGAACCTTATCCCTTATTTTTAAGGTGAACAATATGAACAATTCGGCAGCCAAGAAAGAACCCTCCATAATGGTAGGGGGTTTTGTGCTAGGCGGAGCTATGATAGGGGCAGGTATGTTTAGCTTGCCAACTATTATGGCAGGAGCTTGGTTTATTAACTCGATTGTAATATTACTGATTGTTTGTTTTTTTATGTTTCATTCAGGGATCTATATTTTAGAATGCATATCCAAATACGGAGAAGGCACCAATTATTTTTATATATCTAAAGAATTATTACCAAAATGGGCATGTTATATTGCTAACGCAGCACTCATATTTGTTTTATATATATTGATATATGCTTATATTTCCGCAGCCGGATCTGTTATTAAAGAGGCAGCTGCAATATATGGGTTTGAGATTAATTTAAGATTAATATTTGTTGTTTTCACTATACTATTAGGCGCAAGTATTTGGTGGAGTGGAATTGCAGCAAGTCGATTAACTTCATTATTCTTATTTATCAAAATTATTTTATTTATTCTCGCTTTTTCAGGGTTATTTTTAATTGTAAAAACTGATTTACTATTAAAATCGCCTGTAGGGGATAGTCAGCTATCATTACTGCCATTTGTCTTTATTATTATTCCTTACGCTATCACCTCTTTTGGCTACCACGGTAATGTATGTAGCTTATATAAC
>NZ_JAMPSW010000192.1:0-2148 GCF_028484855.1 Providencia sp. PROV033
GAGTCTGAGCTAGTACATTTTAGGATCTATCAACAATCACTCTGACATGTTTCAAAATCGCATCACGCCATTTTTAGAAGCACGATGTGCAGAACTCAGTAAACATGCCCCTTTGGTATTCAAAGCATTCTACAGGCAGCCAGTCTTGAGCACAAATAATATGGCATCCATAGCTACACGGTTATCAACCCGTTTACGGTTAGTTCCGAGCGGATGATTTGTTTTGTGTTCAGGGATAAGAGTTGTTATTTTTTCCGAGAGTTCATCACTAATCTGACAATAACGGCTTATCATACGTTCCCCCTCAGAAATTATCATAACTAATTATATTATATAACAATTTCTTTTTGGATTGGCTCTTAAAGTAATAATTTGCATATTTTATCCATCAGCTCTTTGAGCTTTAGTGATAGTTTAACTTAATGTTTTATTCTCATTAATATTCTTTGTTTTATCTTCAAAGTGTTGTTTAAAAATTAAAACATCACTCATTTTTACCTTACCATGCCTATTTCTTTTAGGTAAAGGCAATCCTTCTAATTCATATGTAGTTCTATATAACATAGCTAAATATTCTGCTTTAACACCAATATATAGGGCAAAGGAATCTATATCAATATTCATATTTTAACCTAAGTAAAATAAATCTATTTATAGCCATTAGGGTTTTGCGATTGCCAACGCCAGCTATCGTTCACCATATCTTGCACGGAGTACTGAGCTTGCCAGCCTAAATCAGTAAAGGCTTTATTAGGGCTAGACCAGCACTCAGCAATATCACCGGGGCGGCGAGCAACTATTTTGTATTGGATCTGTTTGCTTGATGCCTTTTCGAAAGCAGCGATCATTTCTAATACACTCGTTCCTTTACCCGTACCTAGGTTATAGATATGTAGGCCTGCTTGATGGCTGACATTGTTTAATGCTGCAATATGACCGCTAGCTAAATCCATAACATGGATATAATCACGTACGCCAGTACCATCTGGAGTTGGGTAGTCAGCGCCAAATACCATCACTTCTTTATGACGACCAACTGCTACTTGAGCAATATAAGGGGTCAAATTATTTGGAATACCTTGAGGGTCTTCCCCCATTAAACCTGAAGTATGAGCTCCGACAGGGTTAAAATAACGTAATAAAGTCAGTGACCATTCATCATGCGCAATATGTAAATCGGTAAGAATGCGTTCAACCATATATTTGCTAGTACCATATGGGTTGGTTGTACCACCTACTTTCGACTCTTCAGTTAACGGTACTTCTTCAGGATCACCATACACCGTCGCGGAAGAACTAAAAATGAGGCTTTTTACACCCGCTTTTTGCATTGATGTGATTAAAACCAAAGTTCCATTAACATTATTGTCATAGTACTCAATCGGTTTTTGAACTGACTCACCCACGGCTTTTAGCCCTGCAAAGTGAATCACCGATGCAATTTTATGTTCGGCAAAAATGGTATCTAAAATTTTGCTATCACGTACATCACCGACGTAGAAAATAGGTTTAGTGCCAGTAATGGTTTCAATGCGATTTAGTACTTCAGGATTAGCATTGCAGAGATTATCTAAAATAATTGGCTGCATGCCTTGTTCGATCATCTGTACACAGGTATGGCTACCAATGTAGCCAAGGCCACCAGTGACTAATACTTTTGCGTTTTTCATTGTACTTTCCTAGTACTCATAAACATAATTATAATCGTCTGACTTGGCATCGATGCCATTTAGAACCTATCCCAATAGGATTTTATTCCAGATAATGATACCACAGACAAAATGCAGCATCGCCTCATAATTCTCGACCTTCTTCTCCCAACGAGTCAGGACACGACGGTAGCGATTCATCCAACTGTGTGTTCTCTCTACAACCCAGCGATGGGCCTTAAAATCCGTGTTTTTGATGGCTTCTGATTCATCCTTCCGTGACTGGATATGAGGTTCATAGCGACGACTTTTCAGATACGCTCCCAACCATGGCTGGTGAGCTGTCAGCAGCCTGTTCACCGGTATAAACGTGGCGGTCATGAACACATTGCTATCCCGAACCACCTTGAGCGACAGTTCGCAGTGACAGAGCCCAATCAGGTATGGTGCGGCGACGTAACGTATATCTGGACCGGTAAACGCTGGGCATACCTGGCCG
>NZ_JAMPSW010000193.1:0-2107 GCF_028484855.1 Providencia sp. PROV033
AAAATAATTGTCCGATTACCGTAAACAAAGACACGTTGTGCGAGAACCCAGTATAAGGCATGGCTCAGCACGTTTTTTTCAACATCACGACCAGCGCGCATCATATCATCCGCAGTGAAAGTATGATCTACGTTGATAACGTTTTGCGTGATGATAGGGCCTTCATCTAAATTATCATTCACAAAGTGGGCTGTCGCCCCAATGATTTTCACACCGCGCTCATAGGCTTGGTGATAAGGACGTGCACCAATGAATGCAGGTAAGAATGAATGATGAATATTAATAATTTGGTTTGGATAGCGCTGAACGAAGGCAGGTGTTAGTACACGCATATATTTTGCCAGTACAACATAGTCAGGTTGGTACTGATCAATCTGAGCGGTTAATTTCTCGTCATGTTGATCACGAGTTAATCCTTCGTGGCTGATATGATGGAAAGGAATGCCAAATTGTTCGACAAGATTTTTTAGCGTGTCGTGGTTGCCAATAACGGCGGCAATTTCCACATCTAACCCATCATAAGCACTCTTCATGAGGAGATCCCCAAGACAGTGAGCTTCTTTGGTAACCATAACGACAATGCGGCGGCGTCCCGCAGAGTTTAATTCACGCTTAGAACCTTCTGGCAACGCATCATCTAAATCTGCTAGCAATGTTTCGTCGTTAAAAATGCCTTCCAGTTCCGTTCTCATAAAAAAACGACCAGTGCGGTGATCGACAAATTCATTATTTTGGATAATGTTAAGCTGGTGTTTGTAGCAGATATTGGTAATTTTAGCGATTAATCCCTTAGCATCAGGGCAAATAGTTCTGAGAATTTTTTTCTGTACGTTTTTGTGTTGCATGGAACTGCCTAATCCTTAACTAACAAAAGTCCAATAATTTAGACTCATCGTAATATGTGCAAAGAATATGCGAATTGATAAACAGAGAATTAATAACTATCGCAGCACTTCTTGAATTTTTTTCCTGAGCCGCATGGGCAGTTATCATTACGCCCAACTTTTGGTGTTATTCCATCAATGTAATACCACTGTGCATCAATGCGAAGAAAACGGGAACGTTCGTGAATAAGCTGTTTATGATCAGCTTTTTCATCAATAAAGCAAGCCGAAAATTCGACATAAGCTTCGTCAGGATTTTTAGCATGAGAAGAACTAATGACACGCAGTCCTAGCCATTCAGTTTGTTCAAAACTTTCTACGATAGCATCGCGCCACTCTTGTGCTTGGCAATCTGGGTGCCATGTTTTAATGAGGTAATCTGCATCTCGGTGAACATAAGCACTGTATCGTGAGCGCATTAATTGCTCTGGAGTTTCAGCAATAGTCTGCCCAGATATCAGCGGAGAGCAGCATTGGTCAAACGGCAGAGGATGACCGCAACTACAATTATTTTTTAAAGATTGGTTCATTCTTTTCTCGATAAAATAACTATACTTAAAAAATATAGTCGTTAATGATTTTGCGATATGACTATTGTTGTCACAATATATGACTTATTAAACCAGGGTAGTCGTGGTAGGTATGATATGAAAAATAGAAAAATACTCATAGTTGAAGATGAAAAAATTTTTTGTACTATTCTTCGTGAATACCTCGAAAGTTTAGAAACCGACGTCTATATCGCGGATAATGGTGCGCTTGCACTTGAACTGATCACGCAACAGCAGGTGAAACCTGATGTGATTTTATGTGACCTAAATATGCCCGTCATGAACGGGGAAGCGTTTATGGCAGAACTGGTAGAACGCAATATTAATGTGCCAGTGATTGTCATATCAGCAACGACGGATTTTACTCAATTGGATCGCATGTTTCGCCTTGGAGCGAAAGATGCACTATTGAAGCCGATAAAAAATCTTGATGAAGTCAAAGTGACGATCCATGCGGCGTTGTATCCTGAACAATATGATCCCGAAGCATTGATTGAGAATGAAATACAAAATATTTCGAATATTCTAAATAATGACAAGCTGGATATGTTGGCCATTTTAAAACAATTGCAACCTCCCGTTGTACAGGTCATTAATGGCTATAAGATAAACTATAGACAATTAAATGAAGCGAATCGTTTTGGTTTACTGTTGGATATTGCAGCAATATCA
>NZ_JAMPSW010000194.1:0-2033 GCF_028484855.1 Providencia sp. PROV033
TTGAGATCATGATAGAAAACATAACATGTTATCGGGATTGTAAGGCAACTCATTATCTTGCTCTAAACCGTCATTAATCACGCTTTAAAGCAGATTATCTGTTTTCAGCTGATGGGGATTTTATATCAACATCAGCTTCTAAAGGGAAATAGATCCCTTTATCAAAATATCGCCATTAATTAAATCACAATACATCAATAATAGGACATGAATATGCACATGACAGCAACGGCTTCCCCATGCCTAAAATCAGGGATTATCTCTGTTTTTATTACGAATTTAGGAAAATATAACGAAGGCGAACTGGTCGGTGGGTGGCTTGAGCTTCCGGCAACCTCAAAAGAGATCGAACACTGTTTAATGCGGATTGGCATTGATGGTATTCACTATGAAGAGTATTTCTTGACCGACTATGAATCCTCAATTGATGGCCTTTCTTCTTACATTTCAGAATATAGCCTTTTAGATGAGTTGAACGAGTTAGCCTCGCGATTAGCCATGTTATCGCCTGATGAAATTGACCTTTATCAGGCAGCAATTGAAATCGGTTCTTCAACGAGTTCAATCCATGATTTAATTCATTTAGCGGATAATTTAGATTCTTTCCAGCAATTAGCGGGGGTCAATAATGAATATGACTTAGGTTATTACTGGATAGAAGAAAGTGGTTGTTATGATTTAGCCCAACTGGGTCATTTATCCCATTACTTTGACTATGAACGCTATGGACGTGATGTTTGTCTTGAACAAGGGGGGATTTTTCACAGTGGAGGATATGTTTATCATACGGGTGGGTAGATAGGATAACAGAATGGGAGTCAAACCGCTTTCATCTCTTAAGGCGGGAAATAAAGAATGCTGTGGTACTCCAATAACATCCATAAGCTAGAACGTTAATCAAACTAAACTCTATTTTAAGCCATCTTTACGGATATCCGTAAAGATGGCTATTATGGTGTTCTTTTTTTATTTAATTCAAATGATTAAATAAATACTTATCTTCCTATGATGACAAGCGAAAACCAAGAAGAACTTAAGCGCTTATTCATGGCTATTCCAATGCGTCATCGGGTAGCGTAACCATAAGCCGCATTCTTATCGGAGTTTAACGTTTTAGGTTGTCATTCGGAGGGATAAGGTTTTAATACGCGTTTGATAAATTCATAGGTTGCATTCTTCATAGACCTCATCCCACCGTCCGTTGATGTTGCATCATCTTTCTGGATCACTTTACGATTATCGATTGTGCAGCACATAATATTTTCTTACGATTAATTATCTCGTTTGCCTTCACGTACTAGATGCCAAAGCGTGGTACCTTCTGAGTTATTGTTCACATCAAAAGTAATAGCCCCTCGTTCAAAATACGCCTCTTTTAACCCTTCTTTTTCAGTGTGGTAATAACCTGCCACCAAAGCTGGTTCACCTGCAACTATTGACGTAATTTTTAAAGGGGCTCTGTCTAAACGAGAATACCAAGCTTTAGTCGCGGGAATATCGAAATGACCGTAGCCTCGGCTATGTAAACTGTCAATTGGTGGCTATTTATTATAGTGTGGATTTAAGGGCCGGTTTCAGTAAAGCCTCGTTAAGATTTGGGACAGCCCTAGATAAGGTTTAAATTTTATTTTTAATTATTTTAGCATGGTCCTTTGGTGTTTGTATTAAAATGCCACTCACATTCCTTCAGACACAGCTCAAAATGTGCCTTCGGGATGCCGTTAAATTTTGCATATAGAACTTCGCTTCGTTCCAAAAATTTTCGATACCATTTATCTGATTTTTGCGGCCTTTTTTATCTACAAACTGGGTACTGTGATTAATCCTGTAAGACTTCAAATCACTCACATCCAGTACTCTATAACTGGCAAAATTGTCTTTGTTTACAGTGCTGTCAGGGTAAATTATTGACTCAATTATCGGTAGCAATGTGCGAGACTTGGCATCGGGTATAACCTTAGTATAAACCTTGTCACTACACTTCAATAGCTGGAATACAGTCACTTTACCGACTGTGCCTCTACCTAGCGAAC
>NZ_JAMPSW010000195.1:0-1921 GCF_028484855.1 Providencia sp. PROV033
TCGAGTAGGAGACGGGATCACTCCCGTCGTCCTCTCACACCACCGTACGTACGGTTCCGTATACGGCGGTTCATGTTAACACTGGAACTGCCGTTGTTGTTCCAACAATGATAGTAAGCCTGCCCTACGTAACATCGCGACTTTTATCGCTTGGTTCATATGGCTAGCTCCCGAGTTCCACCACGCTCCTCGTTGGTTGCACGCTGAACTCCAGGCTCGTTCCTCACTTAAACCTGCCAACATTAACTTCTTTGCTCGCGTGTAAGGCCGTTTCCATTGCCGCCATAGCAAGCAACGGAGTTTCCTGTTGATCCAACTGTCTATTTCTCCTAATACACCTTTCACTTGCGTGTATCTAAAATAGCTGATCCAACCTCTGAGGATCGGTGTCAGTTCCTCAATGACCCGTTTGATTGACTTCGAGTTATGCCCCGTGGTCAGGCTGCGGATTTTCTCCTTTAGCCTTTCTACGCTCGTGTTTGACACTTTCAGTCGAACAACTTTGTGCCGTGTCACACTGTACCCTAAGAACTTCCGTTCCCAAGGTTGCGCCACTGCACTTTTCTTTTCGTTTACCGTCAGTTTTAACGTTTTCGCTAAATACTCACTGATATCCTTAAGCAGATGTTCTCCCGCTTTACGGCTGCTAACATAGATATTGCAGTCGTCCGCATAGCGACAAAATGCGTGTCCACGTCGCTCCAGCTCTTTATCCAACTCGTCCAACAAGATATTTGAGAGCAGCGGTGACAATGGCCCGCCTTGCGGCATGCCCTGTTCACGTTTTATTCTCTCTGTTTTGTCGACCATCTCCGCTTCAAGGTATCGACGTATCAACCTCAATACGTGTCTATCCTTGACCCAGCGGGCGAGTCGCGACATCAAGATATCGTGATCCACCTTGTCGAAGAACTTTTCCAGATCTATATCAACTACCCAATGTTTTCCGCTATTCATGTAGATTTGTGCTTGGCGCACTGCCTGCCATGCGTTGCGTTTCGGGCGGAAGCCATAACTGGCTTTTGAGAAGGTCGAGTCAACCATTGGACTCAGTTTCTGCGCGATCGCTTGTTGGATCAGTCTATCTACCACTGTCGGGATCCCCAATGTTCTCACTCCACCATCTGGCTTTGCGATGTCCATTTTACGGATTGCCCGAGGGAGGTAACTCCCTGTCATTAAGGCGCTTTTGATGCTTGCCCAGTTTGTTTTCAGCCATGGCTTCAACTCACGCACACTGAGGTTATCTACCCCTGCTGCACCTTTGTTTTCTACTACGCGCTGATAGGCGAGCATCATATTGGCTCTCTCTATCACCGTTTTCATTGTCAACGGCACTTCCGCTTTCGTTTGCCCACTGACCGCCGTGTCGATTTCAGCACCACGAGGCAGCTCTGGCGAATACTGTCCGCTATCCTGACCTGTGGCGGCAATCATTTGCCCTTGTGCATCATTAATCGGCATCGAGTATCAATGTCCTAATTGCGGTTAAACATGTTCAGCCCTTCATGCTGTCGGTTAGCTAGCACTACTACGGCGTCGGCTGACTTCTGTCATTGCATCCCAACACCTCTCGATGTTGGTAGCACGGCGGCACAATGGCAGATCTCCCGAGGTAATTCGCGCGACTTTCCTGCCTATGTCTGTCGGCTGTACGTCACAGCGTTCCGTATAAGTATTGGGCGTTGACGATAATTGCCGCCTTACCCCGCTGCGCCGCCTGAACCGCTTCCTGTTCGTCAGACCTGCATTTTGCTTTCAGCTTCCTTCAGATTTCACCTCGCGGTGAACACCCTTGCCGTTCAGCTAACACTTCCCCTTATCGGGCGTGTAGAGGACTTTCACCTCCAAGTCGCCTGTTAGCCACCACAGTCAACAGACAGCGCCAATCAAGGCGCTACGCGCCATGCTCGGCGCACAA
>NZ_JAMPSW010000196.1:0-1863 GCF_028484855.1 Providencia sp. PROV033
AGGAATGCAGGATATCTTATTTAGAGTAGCGATGAGTATTATTGTCGTTAAAATAACGACACCGCAGCGTGGAATTATATTAGTGAAAAATAAAAATGCATTATATTTATGAGAAGACTCTATTTCTCTATTCGACTATATAGAAAATAAGAAGTTTTTAGCTTACACTAGGTTTCTAGGACATCATAATAATAGCGAAGAAAAGTACTGGTAAGGTAAATATATGTTTTTAAAAAATAAATTTTATGTCGCATCTTTGCTTGCGGTAAGCACAGTTTTACTTTCTGGCTGTGTTTCTGGTCCAAACGCGCAAAATACGGCATCAGCTGATTCTCAACTAGCTACAGCATCAACGAAAAGTTCACAAAGCGGTAAGGTCGATAATTCTTACCCTGAATCACAAAATGTTTTAAATAATGCTTTAGATCGCTCGCCAAATGGTGCTGAGCAATCGGGCGTTGCTCCACTTAATACCTGTATTAAAGAACTCAGTTCATTGAAAACATTATCACCAGAAAATTACAATCGTCTGGTTGGTTCATTTAAGGAAGTGAGTGAAATCAATCAGTTGTATAAGCAAATCGAAGCAACTGCTAGCCCAGATACGATTGAACTATTGCAAATGGCAATTGAGTCTAAAACAAAAGTACTTTGTGCTAAGGTGCGTTACAACGCAGTGCTGTCAACGGAATCAACTTTGCAGAAAATTAATGGATTATGAAACTTAACCTAAGGCTTTGTGTCTCTCTGGCACTCTTCTCGACATGTTTTTCATCGGCATCCTATGCGGATCGTTTTAACAATGTCATCGATGACTTTGATACTTACCTTCAATCTGAAAATGAAGGTCAAAAGCCAAAGCCACGTCCTATCGAAGTGCCACTGAGTGTTAAATCACAAGCCCAGGGTTATGATGTTTTATCCACACTTTCGCCAGTTCCACTGCCGAAAGAAAACCGCCAAGTCAAGACGGTTAATGCAAGGAATACTAAAGAGAAAAAGGCCACTCAGCACGTATCGAATACGGCGACGGTGTCTCATTCTCAAAACACTACAGCGCCAGTAACCGCCACGGTACAAACGCAGGTCGAGCCTAAAACACAACCACAAGTAACAGAGCCGGTGACTCCTCCTGTTACAGAGGTTTGTGTGTTACCAACTGAGCCTTCATCTTACCAGCCGACATCTTCATACTTACTGCAAAGTAATCAATGGAATCCTAAGTATTTGGCGAAAGATTTTGCCAAATACCAAGTTATTATTGATCCTCTTGGTCTGTATTCTTCTGATTTCACGAAGAAAGCAGGGGCAGATAATGCTGCCTATTTAGCTCAGTTAGCAAACTTAATTGAGCAGCAACAATTAAAAAGCCTTTATCGCCTTGGCATTGCGCAAGGTGTGGGTGAGTTAATTGCGTACAATAAGCTTTTAACGGATGGTCAGCTAGTCAATAAGCTTACCAACTACAATAAAAGTATTGCTGAGCTAAATCGTATTATTGCTGAAAAACAATCTACGATTAATCAACTTAGCGAAGAAATTACAGCCAACAAGCTGAAAATTGATCAGTTACAAAATGTTGTGAAGTCGGTTGATAATAAAGTTGTTATCGATGAACTTAACAATGAGTTAACGAAATCGAAGGGTGCTGTTGCTGAAAAACAAGCCAGTTTGGAAGCGCTCGCCAAACAGAATGATCAGTCTTTAGAAACCATCAAAAAGTTGGAAAAACAACTTAATGATGGTTTGGTTGATGTTGCGAATACGAAAAAACAACTCACCGACAAAGATAAGCAAGTTACTGATGCTCACCAACGTATTGATCAGTTAACGGCAGAGATTGCGAAACTGCAATCTGACGCT
>NZ_JAMPSW010000197.1:0-1777 GCF_028484855.1 Providencia sp. PROV033
GGGGCGCATTAAACCGTATTAGACTGTTCTCGTCAATGCATTTTTAATAAAAAAAACCATTTTCGTACTGAGTGTTTTCTTTTTCGACAAAAAACGTCTGTTTAACGCGCGAGTGAGTTAAATTTAACTTAATGCGCCTTTTTTACGGCATAACGCGATAGTTAAAATATCTTCTGAAAGCTGTTGGGCAATTTCAACATCATTGACATCGCGATTAATCAACAAGCGATTCAAACAACCTTCTAAGACCAGCTCCATTTGATTGGCGACTAACTCGGCATCTTCAATATCTAATTCATCCAAGAGTTGCTTAGTAAAGTTGAATGAATTGGCTTTTTGTAGGCGGCTTAATTGGTGAATAGGATGTTCTGGGTCAGGGTAGTAGTTACAGGCAGAGATAAATAAGCAGCCTGGGAAGCGTCCTTCACGGACTTTCTCTGTGAGCTGTTGATAGCGTGCCATAAGCTTTAATTGTGGGCTTAGTCGCTCATCTAATAACGTCTGACGCTGCCATACTTCAATTTGTTGTCCATGATAGCGTAGAGCGTCATAAACGAGCGCCTCATCATCAGGCCAAAATTGGCGAAGGGTCGTAAAATCAGATTCAACTTCAGTCAATAAACTCTCTGTCGATGCGGATAACCCTTGTTTTTCTAACTGGTTTAACGCATGGCTTAAAATAGTGTCGCGCTGGATACTCATTGTTATCTCCATCACAAGATTTGCTGATTTTGCCATCATAGCAATGTTCAAAGTTGATTTATAGGCGTTGATTTTGTCACAGGTATGACGGTCATTGAGGGGAGTTGAGGGAGAAAAGGACTGAAAAGAGGTAGAGAGGATGGCTCCTCTCTATACCTAACAAATTGTTTAGTAGAAAGTTATTTCTAGTTAAGCAATTTTCTCTCTATATCAATATCGATATGATAAAAATCGAAAATATTTTGTAAGAACTCATCAATATCGTGCTTTTTTAACTCTAAAGCATGCAAAATTCCCAAAAGATTTTGAATAGTAATCGCATTGACACCTCGCTCATAGCGAGAAATTTGTTGTTGGCTGATGCTTAAACGAGAAGCTAATTCAGCACCCGTGAGTCCAACAACTTTACGGCGGCGTTTGAGAAATGAACCAATATAGGTAGACACTTCATGGTTATCGAATCGTTGGTTAGTTATCATGATCCCTCCATGCGAGAATGATTAAGACAATATTATTCAAAGATAATTAAATATTATTATCTTTAATGGGCGAGAGTAATCGAAAATTGACTAGGTCAATTTGGGGATATTTAACCGCTAAGTTAAATTAATTACCAATATTTATGACGGATTGATAGGCTATTTTCGATAGCTAATAGCTATTTTAAGTACGCAAATCAAGAGTGCAAAATTAAAGTTGTGTGGATTTTTATTTTAATCATCTTCAGTTATTCAGTTTATTAAACTGGATTGTTGGTTTTTGGTGTATTTTTATTGTGATAAACACTGGCTTGTTTTTCATGGGAATAACGAGGAAAATAATAATGAAATATTAATTAAGACATGTGCTGTTACACTTATATATATGTTATTCATAAATATGTTTCGAGAGAAAGATTTATATTTACTTCGTCATAAATATATAGATTTGTTTATTGATTATCGATGTTATTTTAAATAGTTTATCAAGAATAAGAATAAATATTAGAGATTGTAAATAAGGAATACAGATTAATGAAAATTATCATTGCACCTGATTCTTTCAAAGAAAGTATGAGTGCGGACATTGCAGCTCA
>NZ_JAMPSW010000199.1:0-1587 GCF_028484855.1 Providencia sp. PROV033
GAACAATATATTTTAAATAATCATTTATATTGGACTGTGTTTGTAAATAATCTATTCCATAAAAATTCATAGAGACATCTTTCCTGATTGTTTACGATATTAATTTTTATCATAGTGACTTATTGCCATTTCAGCGTCGATGTTAAATAACAATTAGTGTGAAGCGGGCACTATTACGTTCTCAAATTTATGTCTCCCCTGCTAACCAAAGTATACATTCACTTGCGGATAATCTATAAGCGATAATTGTAATTTGATAGGGCAAAATTACCCTTTTAACACTATTGACTTTGCTGAAATTTCTTATTATTTATAAATAATAGACTTGTTTCAATAGGCATTACCACGAGAAAATAAAGAGGAATATTTATGAATAAAGTTCTGATTTCTGCTTGTATACTGACTTCAAGTATTCTGTCATCCAACGCATTAGCTGCCGACAAAGTCACCTCGACACCCGAAAATATGACATGTAAAGAGTATGTGGACCTGAATCCTAAAAGTTGGGCTCCAGTTGCCTTGTGGGTAACATCACAAGACACTCAATTTAAAGGCGGTGATTGGGTGGCGCTATCTGAAAAAAGCGTTGCAGAAGCACCTTTAATTCTTGAATTTTGCAAGAAAAAACCAGAGGGAACCTTAAAAGATTACCTC
Source organism: Providencia sp. PROV033 (assembly GCF_028484855.1). Taxonomy (NCBI): domain Bacteria; kingdom Pseudomonadati; phylum Pseudomonadota; class Gammaproteobacteria; order Enterobacterales; family Morganellaceae; genus Providencia; species Providencia sp. PROV033. The sequence continues at coordinate 655 of NZ_JAMPSW010000199.1, forward strand.
GCTAGTAAGAAATAAGTTTTCTTAATCTCGAGTAGCCACAGTTTACATCTGCGGCTACTCGTATGACTGACTGTTAGACTCATCTTTCTACTAAACCAAGCGTTAATGACAATAAAATAAATTATTTTTCACTCAATCATAATATTTAGCCTAACTGTGGTTAATTATAGCGTCTGTGGCTTAAATATAAAATCATCGGTTGCTGTGATATTCTAATTTTGATAGGTTATAGTTTCCGTTATCTAATACTAAATATATTTAATGAAACTCATTACCTTATTTTTTTGTTTTTTTATTATTGCAGGGTGTTCATTCAATCCAACGTTTGAGCCAAATAAATCAACGTGGCCAAAGCAACATAAAGACGCGCGTTCAGATGAGCAAAAGAGAGTTGATAGGGACGCCGTTCATGAGCAACAAAGAGCTATTATGCGTGGTGAAAGACCCGATTATGGTGTATTTGAGCGCTATTAATATTTGAATAAGTATTATCTAATGCGGTGTATTTTAATTAGCTGAGAAGGTGCTAACTAAAAATTTTGTAGCTATGTTATGATTTTACTTAAGACTAATAACTGTGGATATAAAATATGAAAGATCATCACATATCTGAATGGGCAAAGGTCCGTGAAACTTCAATTGAGATTGCTCAAGCCATATTTGAATTAGCTAAAGGGAATGAGGTGTTAGCTGAAAAAATTTGGGAGGAAGGGTCTGATGAAGTACTTCCACTGGCATTTTCTAAGACAACAGAAGACAAATTGTTTTGGGGTGAGCAAACAATAGAGCGTAAAAATATTTAACTGTATTTTAATGTCCTAAAGGGGTTTGTTTATATCAGCAAAGTTGATGTGGAAAAACTCACAATCGCTCATAAAATAAGCAGAGCTCGGTTTGCTCAATACAAGGCTACGCACCGCGTAGCTTTTTTTA
>NZ_JAMPSW010000200.1:0-1578 GCF_028484855.1 Providencia sp. PROV033
ACCGGTCCTGTTTGTACTGACTGAGTCTGCTTTTTCTCATGAAACTATCCTAGACGATCTTAGTTATCTAGGACAGCCCCTTAAATTAAATAGCATAAAGGTAACTGTCACTAAGGCAACAAGCAAAATAATATTTGCACCGAGACTAATGCCGAGTAAGTATTTTTTCATTCGCTCTCTCAAATTAATATCAATAACCTAATAATAATGCCGTATCTTTATAAGTAATCTAGCAGCAATTATTTAGACTGTAACTAAGATAATCCCCGAAGGTAAGTAAATTGTGTTTTATGCTGATTTGTGCCTTTCTCCATGGAGTCGCTTTAATGGGATGAGTTGATACGTTATGATCATAGCAAATTATGGACATAATCAATTTATGTTAAGTGAGATTTTTAGCATGTTATTGATCGACATGCTAAATGCAAGAACAGCAGTATAAGGAAATTTTAATGGATAATATCACGATTAAAAATGTTGAAGAAATAGCGTTAATGCGAGAGTCAGGGCGGTTACTCGCCAGCGTTTTTAAAATGTTGGATGCGTTTATTGTTCCTGGTATTTCGACGATGGAAATTAACGATAAAGTTGAAAGCTATATTGTGAATGAACTCCAAGCACGCCCAGCCAGTAAAGGGCAATATGGTTATCAATATGTTTTAAACACATCAATTAATGAAGTAGTTTGCCATGGTGTGCCAAAAGTAGATGAAATATTAAAACCTAAAGACATTATTAACGTGGATATTACGTTAGAGAAAAATGGGTTTATTGCGGACTCAAGCAAAATGTATGTGATGCCGGAGGCTTCTCCACTTGCCCGTAAATTAGTGAAAGATACCTATAATGCAATGTGGGAAGGCATTAAGCAAGTGAAGCCCGGAGCGACATTGGGTGATATTGGCTCTGCAATTCAGCACCATGCTGAATCAAATGGTTATAGTGTTGTTCGTGAATATTGTGGGCATGGCATTGGTCGTAAAATGCATGAAGATCCACAAGTATTGCACTATGGGACTCGTGGCAGAGGTGTTGTTCTGAAGGAAGGTATGACATTCACGATTGAGCCAATGATTAACCAAGGTGGCATGAAAATCAAAACCAAAAAAGATGGTTGGACCGTGGTGACTCGAGATAAAAAGCTATCTGCTCAATCGGAGCATACCATTTTAGTCACTAAAGCGGGTTATGAAGTTCTCACTTTACGTGAAGAAGAGCGTTAATACAGCACATCGCCATATCGAGTTAAACATGAATATGGCGACTTTCTTTATTAAGTTAAATTAGCTACTTAAATTCTACGGTTATTCATTTATTGATATCATTTCATCTTGGGTTATCGTTATTTGATATGCAGTCTGAAGCTTATTACTAAAAATCCCAGTTAAAAGGTAATTTTCATGGATATTACTCATTTGATTGTGCTATATATCGGAAAATAAATTTTTCTGGTGCTATGTATGTTTAACCCTGATGAATCCCCTAATGATTTTGGTAAAAATCATTAAGTTAAGGTGGATACACATCTTGTCATATGATCAAATGGTTTCGCGAAAAATCAATAATCAGACAACAAGA
>NZ_JAMPSW010000201.1:0-1346 GCF_028484855.1 Providencia sp. PROV033
TTTGGTCTTTTCCAATATTTGATTGCATTTCAGTATATAACATTTCAAAAACTCGAGTTCCTGCATTTGTTAATTCACTCAATGCTTTTACGCCGTTGACAAATAATTTAATGAATTTAGTTGAATCAACTTCCTGAGACTCCCAAAAGCCAGCAATGGGTGTTTGTATCTCACCAGTTGTCGAACTAACAAGCATCATGTCGCCTCTTTTGTTGGTGATCCTTTTCGTTTTGGTTTGAATGCTAGATTTACTTAAAAAAGGATTTGTGTCGTAAAGAGACACTCCTCTTCTTGTGTCAATTGGTTGTGTCATGATGGTTATTCCTTTTGACTTATCAATAATCGCAATATAATCATTGATGTGTCAAAAATCAACTTGATTTTGACATATTATCTCCGGATTCTGACACATCATGTGTCCGATCCTGACACATTCGTTTTTTGATGTATTTGTTTTTATTCAATGACATACATTGGTTTTCATGATATCTCCCTTCTTAGATCTTAAACTTACCCTCAAAAAAACACTTAAATTCGATGGTAGCTCCCTCGCTTTGCTCGGGCAGAAAACATGCTTAATTTAAGCCGTTTTGAGCTGTTTTTATGTTTTTGAGTCCCTTTGGTTGTTCTTGAGGGTCAGCGTCGATTCTGATGCGTTCTAGGCGGTTTTGGAGTGGAAATCGGTCAAGGGTGAGCGTAGCGAATTCAGTTTACCCTTGACGGATTGGAGCGATTTTTATCATAGCGAGGGGTGTTTGTGTTCACGCAGTGAGCGCAAACACCTGTTAAGCGCAGTTGGTTTTTTAAAAGATTTAAAAGCGGCTTAACAGGTTGATGGCTAACTTCGTTAACCATCAACCAATACAAGTTTTATTTTTGGTGGGTCGTAAATAGTTCGCTCCGCTATTTTTTCAAACGGTTTATTTTTTTATGAACGGACATAAAAAAATAACTGCGTTTTCAAAAATACTATTGACGATTTTATTTTTAATTTTGTTTTTTAAATTGTTAAAAACTTAAAAAAAGAGAGCCAGCGGCAGGCTCAGGCAAAAACTCGTTTTTGGACAATCCAATCTGAAATGCTAGCATAGAAGAGTGGATTGTCTATCCTGCATTGCCATCTTCGTTTTTATCAGATAATGCAGCACTTACGCTTACTCGATGATATTCTTTAATGAATGCAAGCCTATCGCCATTCCATACAAAATCAGGATTAACCCAATACCATCCAACCGCTGGCATTGCAGCTATAAAATTTTTCTCAATTAACTCCGCTAATCCTCTACCAAAAGTGCTACGACTTATATTTTTTTCTCTTCGATCTATTCCTGTATAACTTAAATATA
>NZ_JAMPSW010000202.1:0-1518 GCF_028484855.1 Providencia sp. PROV033
TAATATAGATGTTAGTGGGGCAAAAGCCCCACCAGAGATCAATGGATAGGAATAATATCATTAGGTAATTTATCAAAACTGACAATATTATTTTTAAAATTTAAAACACTATTGCTAAATTTGCAGTCTTGATTTGAGATAAATTGGCAGTTCGGTTTTTGATATATATTTATGCTAAGCCATTCAGAATAGAGTGAAAGGAAGTTCATCCCACTGACTCGTGCGGTAATGAATTCTCTATTTACGTCGTTATAAGATGTAATAAAAAAAGGAACAGAATAGTTTTCTTTATATTCATCTCCGTGAATTAAATCGAGTTTAGATGGCATATCTCTATTTGAGAAAGAGACGCCGTGATCTGCAAGATACATCATAGACCATCGTTCATTGCTCAACTTTAAGCTATCGTAAATGGTGCCTAGTAATCGATCTGTATTCTTTACTGATTGGACATAGCAAGAAACTCGGTTGCTAAGATAGAACTCATCATACTCATTATTTGTTCTTTCACAGGCAGGGGTATGACTTCCCATTAAGTGAACAACAATCAACTTCTTATTTTTTACTTTTTGCTTAATCGCAGCATTAATATAAGGAATGAGTTCGTCATCATTCTCTATAGATGTGAATGAGCCTTTTTTAATGAATGTTGGTGTATCAGCTCGTTTTCCAATACTTGCAATAGGGGTATCTGCGCCACTGATAGAACCTTGATTCGAGATCCAATAGGTATAAAAATCTGCCTTTTTAGCAAGAGTAATGATGTTGTTTTGAATTTTTACATGCTCTGAAATAGTGTGTGTTAATGACGGAACTGTGGATGGTGCAGCTGATATATAATTAGTGAAAATTTTTCCATTTATTTTATCTAGAAACGGAGTGTTCTCTAATGCAAATCCATAGGAATGTAGTAAGTCTTTTCTAACACTTTCGCCTATAACAATAACATAAGTATCATACTCTCCAGCGCTAATTAATTTTGGATAATCGTCATTTTTAGATAGCATTTCATTAATACGTTTATGCTCTTCAATTGTTGATGAGATGGCTGCTACTGATTGCTTTAAAAATTTAACTTCTGGAATGCCAGTATTTAATAAGGAAAAATGATGCTCACTAATGGCTGTTTTTATAGGCGCTTGAAGGAAAATAACAGCAAAAATTGAAACGAAAGATAATCGAAATTTGTTTGAAATTTCAAATTTTAAACGGGTTGCAGTATAACCAAGCAGTAACATGAGAAATGATACAACGTAATAGAAATAGGGAATATTAGAAAGAAACTCGAATGATTCTTTTCTATCGGTATATAACATTGCCGTCGCAATATTGAAGCTAGGCTCGCCGTATAACATCGCTGTTGGGTAATAAATTGCAGCAATAAATGCCAAAAAGATTATGGATGTTAAGTATATAAATTTATTGGCATTTACGGCGAGTAATAATAAAAACACTGCGAGTGCATAAATAGCTTTAAATTCATACCCGAGGGCAAAATGTGAGAAACAAACAAAAAAC
>NZ_JAMPSW010000203.1:0-1479 GCF_028484855.1 Providencia sp. PROV033
TTTCATTTGGCTGTATGCACCTGAACTATTTGAAGGAGCAAACCAATAAACTCTCTTGACCCCACGAGTTACCGCAACATACGCAAGTCGTAACGACTCATCAGTCATTGCGTCATCATAGGATGATGAAATAAAATCAACAGTTTCATAAATACGATTTCGGAGAGTATGTCCCAAAAGAGAACGGCTATCTTCCAGAATAATCGCTATCTCACCCTGTAACCCTTTAGCTGTATGTATTGTATGAAATACCACGCCCGAACTAAATCGCCCTGCATTCATAACATCATTTAAGATAGAATTAGTTCGACTCAATACAATGACTTTATTTTTATCGCATCTGTTTTGTTTTGAAACCAATTCGAGTTGCTTGTTAATAAGAAGAATAACATCTTGTATCCATGCTTTATCATCTGTTGCATAATCGATGAAATTAACACCTGTCTCATCGCCATCTGGTAGGCGACGTGAGCAGGCTTTTTTATCAATTTTGTTTTTAACCCGCTTCATTAAATATTCTGCGTCCCTAATAATTTTCTCATCTGACCTAAAATTTTCCATCATGTATATTTCTTTACATCCATTTAGTTTCTTATGCGATGGAAAAAATCGAGAGAAATTCATAAATATCTCAGGAGAGCTCCCCCTCCATGAATATATCGATTGCCAATCATCACCAATTGCCATAATACTTGGTTCAAGTTCAAGTTGAGAAATATTCAATTGTACTGATTTTATCCACAATGCAATTTGAGGAGAAATATCTTGAAACTCATCAATCAACAAATGACGTAACGGCTTATACTTTTCATTCAATTTGTTATTATTTTCACTAAGAAAACTTGGATTGGATAAAATTAAAAATGCCCGATTAAACGTGATATATCCTAGCTCAGATATTTTCCCTTCAAAAAAAGGCCAGAATATTGACAATGCATTACTAAAATGATACTCCACACTCTTACTCTTAAACTTTCTCATTTTACTTAAAGCACAACCCACCTCTATACCCATACTTTCTATGAAAGATGCCTGTTGATATAGTAGCTCGACAATGTTTGTTTCTGTCAGTTCCCCATTCAATTTAACATCGAAAAATGGTGCCTCTAGATTATTATCATGCGATATAAATTTAAGTATCTCTAGTTTTGATGTCTTATCTAAGAACACCGACGATTTATTACATCCCCAAGCCATTATTTTATTGCGAAGTGAAATACAGGAAATAATAGGGAAGCTTTCTTCTTTATCGAATGAACCCACATAATGAAATTTTTCTTTTTTATCAAAAAAATATTCTCTATCTATTCCTCCAGTCAGGAAAACAGGCTCTCCAGTTTTTTTTATAACACCATTAGCATAAAATATCCTTCCATCTTTGGTTCGAAAGCACTCAACAGGCGTAGGCGTTACTCCGTCTATAGGCCATAGACCTTTTTCAAACCAAATTTCGTTTAGCTTATTCGCTAAGTCTAAATC
>NZ_JAMPSW010000204.1:0-1427 GCF_028484855.1 Providencia sp. PROV033
ACTAGTCCATTTTTTTACATACAGTGTATCCCATAAAAAACGATCACTGTCATTTACATTAATTGAGAGGTGCAAAATGCATGATATATACCCAATATCCGAAATCATTGGTCATAAAATAAAATTTCTTCGAGAGCGAAAAATATTGTCGTTGCAGGAAGTTGCGAATGCGATCGGTATTGATGAAATACAACAAGCTCGTTATGAAAAGGGACAATCTCGAATTCCGATTGATAAATTAAAGCAGTATGCCAACTATTTCGAGATTAACATGGTAACCTTTTTCATTTTTACTGAGAAAGAAAAGAAAACAATCAGGGCGTATGTACAAAAAAAATCAGGCTCATAATCTGATTGTTTTTTAAAAAAATAAATTCAGAGTTGCCCCGCATTAATAAAACATCTTATTCAGATTATTGAAATGAGATAAACAAACACATCAAGATTTTATTTAAATCATATCGAATAACAATCAAGTATAATTTAGATTATTATTTTATGACACTCCCAGCCACCATTAGAAAAACAAATGAAACATTAATTCCCCCATCCCCCTCATACGGTGTATCTCCTTAATTAACCATTAGCAATATGTAAATAATGAAATTAAATATTTATTTTAAGTATCATTTAAAAACACCCACATTTATAAATACAAACTATTATAAAATCCAACTCCTACCGTGATTTAAAAGATAAAAATAGAACAAAACAAAGTAAACAATTAATTAAATCTAAAAAACCAAAAACTTGTTTAATGTTAAAATAAAAGTCAAAATACCCGTCAATTGGGTAATTCATTATTTTAATGAACCTCAATTCTTCAAATAAAATATCTCTCGGAGAAAATAAATGAAAAAGAATTTACTGGCATCGTTAATTGCTGCGTCTTCTATTTTTGCTGTAAATAGTGCATTAGCCGCAGATGGAACAATTGATTTCACGGGTGAAATCACTGACCAAGCGTGTGAATTAGCCGCTGGCTCTGACGCATTAAAAGTGAACTTAGGTAAAGTATCTAAGAAAGCATTACCAAGTGCTGGAAGCACAGCTGCTGCAACAAAATTTACTATTAAATTAATTAATTGCCCAACAACTGTGACATCAGCATCCGTAAAATTTGATGCAACCTCTTACCCAGGAGATGACTCTGTTATTGAACTTAAAGATGCGGGTCAATCTGGTGTTGCTAAAGGTGTTGGTATTCAAATTACCGATGATGTAAATACCGTTATTCCTTTATTTACTGCATCTAAAGCTTATCCTTTAAAAGATGGTGTTGAAAACAATTTAGATTTTAGAGCTCGTTATATTGCTCAAACCGACAGCGTTGATGTGGGTTTAGCAAATGCAAATGCGGCGGATTCAAGTCCGAAGTGCAACGCTAAGCCGCCTTTCTTAGCTCCGCAAACACCACCGAAGGTTGT
>NZ_JAMPSW010000205.1:0-1353 GCF_028484855.1 Providencia sp. PROV033
AAAAATAATCGTATAACTAATTATTTTTATTAACTTAAAATATTATTAGTTTTTTTCTGACTGCCAGCTTAAATACTGCTCATATTTACGTAGTGCAATATTGTAGTTGCTAAATGCTGAATCAGTCATTTTATCACTCAACTGTTCTTGAACTTTACTTGCGGTAAAGTCTTTCATTGAAAAGTTAGAGGATGACAGCAGTTCATCTAAGCGGCGCAGACGAACAACGTACTCGCGGACGGTGCTATGACTCATTTCTGTCTGTAAGAACAAATACTGTTTAAAAGACATAATATCGAAATAGTCTGTATTGCTATTACAGAAAATTTCACTACAAAAACGACAAAGTGCTGTAAATTGCCCTTGAAGTTCGCCCCAAGCCGCTTCATCAACCAAATCGGTCATGTCAGCGATAGCTTCTTTATTCAAGATACTATCGTTGAAAACGAGGGAGATACGATCAAGAGTTTTATTACAGTGTGCACAATGAGTTTGGCTGTGTTTAAAATCTTTAATATAACGACTCAACGGCCGTTTCTTTACAATAGAAGCAGACATAATGGTAAAGCCCTGTGTGTAATTATAAAAATAAAAAGTAACAAGATAAATCCGGTTACATACATACCATGCCCATAGCATTAATGATTGTCTGCTATGTTGCATATCGAGATAAGTGTAATTACCTTATCTCATTTTCTTACTTTCCCTTTGTAAGGTGGATCCTTCTGGGAATGTAATGTAAGAAAATTTATTTCCCTTTGTCCGAAGCATTCTAACCTGTCTAAAACACTTTGGCGAATTTCTTATGAGAGTAATTTTGCACGTAAATTTGACCTAGCGTCAACCTAACGAACCTAATCGTTGTTAACCTAAATAGCAAAGTTTTATCACTTAAAAAACCAAGATTCGAAAGAGGGACACCCTTGGAGGCAGAGACTTTACCTGATAACCCCCTAACGATTCAAAGGAAATTTAATTTAAAAATCAATATTATATAGTGAAAAGCATTTTATTAATAAATTTGTGATACAGCTCACCTTTCACTTCTATAATCGCATTTTAAATGTACAGCCATTAATTCTATAAATATTCGATAATCCAGTTTTATACGTATAGTGTAAATTATTTTTTACATTGATTCTCAATTTTAATTATTTTTACTGCATATAAAAAAAAGTTATTAACATCATTAGAAAAGTTATAAGGAGTTTAATTTTCTCTTATTATAGACAATCTTTAGTTACTTTTACTTAACGTATTTTTTACAAAGTGGTTTGCTACTCACTTGGTATTTCATGCTGTTATTCTTATTTCATAAATATGTGAACTCAGTGTCAATTACGTATTTATACT
>NZ_JAMPSW010000206.1:0-1332 GCF_028484855.1 Providencia sp. PROV033
GTAATTCAGTAAAATGTTACACATTATATTGTTTAATTAACCTAAAATAGGCAGTATTCTATCATCAGGTAATATGTACCTTCCTTTACCAAAAGTACGTATTACTTTCACCTTAAAATAGAGGTATAGTTATTTTGATTCCAGTTGAAGGGTTATTATCACCTTTATTCTCATTTAGAAAAAAGTTTTCTTGTCTTTCATTAAGTAATTGCCTATTTGTTTGCGCATCTCTCACAGATAACATCCCATCATTAAAATTCTTTTTTTCTGGAGTAATGCTTATTCCTAAAGATGGAATGCCAATATTATCATCCTTGTTAGTGTAAGAATTTGGATATATTACACTGTTTTTTATGACGGTTTTATAACTCAAACCATGACTACTGAATGATATTAAAATCAAAAACCCAAGAATTGTTTTTATATTCAAAATAAAACCCCTTAATTTAACATTTCAAACCGAGACAGCATATTAAAATGCAGCATATCAATTGAACAACCAATTGGATTTAACAAATTTCATTTATGAAGGTAAGTTTAAGTGTATTTAATAATATCTCCAGGGGTACAGTTTAAAATTTCACACAATTTTTCAAGCGTTGAAAATTTAATTCCTTTCACTTTTCCATTTTTTAATAAAGATAAATTGGCTTCTGTGATACCAAGTTCTAAAGCAAGATCCTTTGATTTAATTTTTCTTTCTACCATCAAAATATTTAAGTGTATTGTTATTGGCATAATCTATATATACAATTTATTTTCATCACTAATTTTTATCGTTTCTTTCATTATCAATGCTAAAGAAACAATCATTACTCCATAAAGCATATCACTAACCCCATCAGTAGAAATACCGATATTAACTATAAATATTTTTTCTCCTGCTGGTAAGCTGATTGACAATGCTAAAGATTCTAATGATTTCATCACCCCATTAATGATGGGTCTTATCATCATTAATATTCCCGCTATAAGTAGAATTTTTATATTTTTTTTTGTCCATATTTCACCCCGTGATGCTTTAAAAAAGAAATAACCAACAAAAAATGAACTGAGTGATGATATTAAAACAGGAATGTGTGTTAAAATCACCAGTAATATAATACTAACGGATGTCAATTCAATACTTTTATCCAGTAATTGGGGAGCTATTGTTTCAATTATTCCGGATAGCATATATGCTTTCTGAGTAAACCAGAAGTAGTAATCAAAAAGTATATTTGTGATGCCCATCATAAAAAAAGAAAAAGCAATAAAATACGAATAATAAAATAATTTTTTGTTACTTTTTAACATATTAAAAATATCCATTAACAATTATAGTGCCATTCT
>NZ_JAMPSW010000207.1:0-1270 GCF_028484855.1 Providencia sp. PROV033
ATGGCTTGTAAGCGAAGGCTTTATTGGGTTTATCTCTTTAGAGTGTGCGGCTTGAAAAAGCAGAGCCGCAACTCCTTTTATTTAAAGGACGTTTAGTTCAGAATCTAAAAACGAATTTAACTATTAAAACACAAAACTGATTCGAAGTTAATTGCAGAGAATAAACACATTCGAAGTTAATAGAGTGCATATCACACAAAAATAGTCGAGCTGTCATCGTCGAGATGAATGCAGAGATTGAATCAACGAATTTCTTGTTCAAAAAACACGCTATACAGATTTAGGGCGAACGAAACCACCGCCAGTCAAGGCGGTAAATTTAAGAGGGGAATTAGGAGTCGGGTAAGTGTTCCAAGTAATGCAGGTAGAGTGCCTGCCCTTGAACACTCGGGTACAAGGTTTTCATTTTCCGCTCAAAGGCCATGACGGCCGCAATAGGCTGTGTCACCTTCCACGATTCGAAACGACGCCATGCAGCATGTTCGGCGCTTTCTGGCGCTTCCAAACTTTTGGCTAACGCTTTCTTTTCCTTTAGGGCTTTGGCTAAATGTTTCTTTTCTTGTTTGAGCGCTTCATCTTTCCCAACCACGAGCGTTTTGAGCTTGTTGAGCAGGTTTCGAAGTTTGTGCTTCGTCTCGAGTGATGCCACATTCGCACGCGCAAGTCGCAAGACATGTTGGGCGTAGCGTTTTTGGTAGCTCTCTTTTAATCCCTTCTTTTCCATCCAACGGCTAAAACTGGAGACGACTTCGCGCAGTTCCGACGCAGAAAACCCGAGTCCATGGAAAAATTCAGGGCGTATCCAAATACGCATCGCTTTGTATTGTTTGGCCTCGATATCGAAATCGCGGTCAATGACAATCAGGTTGGCTTGTTCCCAGTCACGCAAGGCATGCAAAATCGGGTCGTAACTTTTACGGCCACAGTCATAGCGATACAGTTGGCCACACAATTCCGCCAACTTCTCCACCGAGCACATCACTTCAAAGAGCGCGTCACTTTCGGGGTTATAATCCGCATACGCAATCATGGCCATCGCTAACGCATCAAAGGTTTCCCGACGCTCTGAGCGCACAGATATCCGTTGCTTTCGGCTATAACGCAGTTGATAAATATGGGGGTTGCGGTTCCAATCGTGACGCTTTAACGCGGCAGCAAAGCGACGCACAGGCACTAATTTCGGTAATTGCCCTAAAAATTTTGGTGCATAATGCCGATGAATTTTACCGATGGAACAAGGTATTGCAGGAATTGAGATGGCATTAGACAT
>NZ_JAMPSW010000208.1:0-1199 GCF_028484855.1 Providencia sp. PROV033
CCATCTGAACTCTGTATTCTTTGCCGGAATAACACAGGTAGATACTGTTGTTATAATCACTGTTAATTTATACAGTTATTGTAGCAATAAGTCAATGCAATTGAATTTATAATAGCATCAATATATAGAATTTCAACATATATACTTTACGTGGATATTTATTAAGGGAGTACCTTGTAAGATAACTCCAAAACAGGAGGGACATATGGTACCTAAAAGGCTGAAAGAAGCGCGTAAAGCCGCGGGGTTATCTCAAGGGAAACTGTTGGAACTTATTGAAATGGAAGGAATTAATAACAGTTCTCGGCTCTCAAGCTATGAAGTTGGCAGGAATGAACCGTCTTTTGACGTAATAAAAAAAATAGCAAAAGTTTTAGATTATCCAGCAGAATATTTTTATGCAGAAGATGATGATTTTGCATTGACCATTCTTGAGCTTTATAAAAATAGGATGAATTTAAATACAAATCCTCATTACAATTCGGTAATTGCATTAAAGAAAACAACAAAAAAGCTTGAACAGATAAAAAAATTACATGAACAAATGAGTGAATACTTAAAACCGTAGTTGAGGATGCATTTTCTGGCTCAGCGTGAACACCGATTCTGGTCTGAAAGAAAATATGGTTATTTTTTTCAAAAACATTAGAGGGATTAGATAAAAGTTACTACTTTAGGCATTTAGTTTTTGAGATTGCCCTATCAGTTTTTTTATCTTTCTTGTTAGCCGACTAAGCCACGGAACGGGCATTGATTTATTTTTATTATCATAAAAAATGGTTAAGAAAACGTCTGATTTTTACAACATTGCATTAAAATTAATGGCTTGTTCGTTAGTTTTATGGCGATTCGACAAGCTTAGTGTAGCTGAGTGCGTCAGTGAAATTTGAGATTCAAAGCAAATCCTATTTTTGAAATCATTGCTTGAATGTGCATAGAGTGCTAAATTAGCCGCAATTGATACGAATTAATGGTTGTCACGCCGAAAGGTGACAAAGGGAACTGGGATTAGAAATGAAGTTGTTTTGAACCCAGAAATGGAAAACCCCCGTAATCTTTGTCTAACTTGCCGGAAAGAGAAGATTATCGGGGGCACTCACAACAATTCCGTTAGGGCTAATGTTGATGTCCTGATGGGGAGTATAGAATTATGCGCAAGAAAATTCAACTCCTTCCGTACAACATAAGTGCGGAGAGAT
>NZ_JAMPSW010000209.1:0-1168 GCF_028484855.1 Providencia sp. PROV033
GGTTTACATTTCAATAAATAGAATGGGGTCATAGATATGTTCTTTTCAAGAAAATTAGAGGCGTTTATGGCAGTTGTTGAGAATGGCTCGCTAAGCAAGGCTGCAAGGGTGATGAACCGCACGACACCCCCCATCGCAAAATCCATAAAAGACTTTGAAACGAGTTTGGGTAAACGGCTTTTTAAAAGAGAAAAATTTGGAATGACATTAACTAAGGATGGCCAAGAACTTTATAATGATCTCAGAGATCTTTACCTACAGGAAAAAGAAATAACAAAGAAACACTTTTCTGGTTACATCGTTAATGAAGCTAATATTTATTATGACTGGGGGAAGGAAAATCATTTAATTAATTTGTATCAAGCCGCACATAAAAATAATGTTCAGGTTAATATATTAAGATTTAACTATGATGAGGTAGATGAAATTGTTGACTATGATGGAAATACTTTAATTTTAAGTTCTGAATTAGTTATCAGTGAAAGATTTTCATTGCAAAAAAAAATAGAGAATGCGCCGTTAGGTATTTATTGCAGAAAAGAGTTATATGAAAAATTCAATCATGACGTAGTGGTATTGCTTCAACAAAGTACTTGGTTATGCGATCCGTCATTTTACAAGAGCTCACTAATGAGTGATTTGTTGGCAAAAGTTGAGACTGCTGAAAGTAAATCCAGTATCCGACAGATGGACAATATTGGATGTTGCCAAAGTTTTATTCAAGATGGGGATTTTCTTGGAATCATTGACCACTATCCTGAGGATGAATTGATCGACAGATCACTGATTTATGTGTCACTAAACGGGATTTTGGATAAAAGTGATTGTTACATTTATAAATCAAAGTCACATTCAAGTGTGTTAAATCGATTTATTGGTGTTGTAGATAAACTTGGAAAAGAGACTGCTTAGATGGTGGTGGGAGAAGGATTCGAACCTTCGAAGTCTGTGACGGCAGATTTACAGTCTGCTCCCTTTGGCCGCTTGGGTATCCCACCAGATTTTGAATTGCTGTAATCGTTCACAGCGGGCGGCATCATATCAAATGACGCGCCCCTGTAAAGTATTAATTGAAAAAAAATGTCTGAATGCTGGATTTTTAATCTTAACGTGTGATAAATCAACAAATTAATGCAATTAATAACTGAAATGCTCTGTTATAAAATAA
>NZ_JAMPSW010000210.1:0-1139 GCF_028484855.1 Providencia sp. PROV033
TGTGCGAACTCGATATTTTACACGACTCTCTTTACCAATTCTGCCCCGAATTACACTTAAAACGACTCAACAGCTTAACGTTGGCTTGCCACGCCTTACTTGACTGTAAAACTCTCACTCTTACCGAACTTGGCCGTAACCTGCCAACCAAAGCGAGAACAAAACATAACATCAAACGAATCGACCGATTGTTAGGTAATCGTCACCTCCACAAAGAGCGACTCGCTGTATACCGTTGGCATGCTAGCTTTATCTGTTCGGGCAATACGATGCCCATTGTACTTGTTGACTGGTCTGATATTCGTGAGCAAAAACGACTTATGGTATTGCGAGCTTCAGTCGCACTACACGGTCGTTCTGTTACTCTTTATGAGAAAGCGTTCCCGCTTTCAGAGCAATGTTCAAAGAAAGCTCATGACCAATTTCTAGCCGACCTTGCGAGCATTCTACCGAGTAACACCACACCGCTCATTGTCAGTGATGCTGGCTTTAAAGTGCCATGGTATAAATCCGTTGAGAAGCTGGGTTGGTACTGGTTAAGTCGAGTAAGAGGAAAAGTACAATATGCAGACCTAGGAGCGGAAAACTGGAAACCTATCAGCAACTTACATGATATGTCATCTAGTCACTCAAAGACTTTAGGCTATAAGAGGCTGACTAAAAGCAATCCAATCTCATGCCAAATTCTATTGTATAAATCTCGCTCTAAAGGCCGAAAAAATCAGCGCTCGACACGGACTCATTGTCACCACCCGTCACCTAAAATCTACTCAGCGTCGGCAAAGGAGCCATGGATTCTAGCAACTAACTTACCTGTTGAAATTCGAACACCCAAACAACTTGTTAATATCTATTCGAAGCGAATGCAGATTGAAGAAACCTTCCGAGACTTGAAAAGTCCTGCCTACGGACTAGGCCTACGCCATAGCCGAACGAGCAGCTCAGAGCGTTTTGATATCATGCTGCTAATCGCCCTGATGCTTCAACTAACATGTTGGCTTGCGGGCGTTCATGCTCAGAAACAAGGTTGGGACAAGCACTTCCAGGCTAACACAGTCAGAAATCGAAACGTACTCTCAACAGTTCGCTTAGGCATGGAAGTTTTGCGGCATTCTGGCTACACAATAACAAGGGAAGAC
>NZ_JAMPSW010000211.1:0-1120 GCF_028484855.1 Providencia sp. PROV033
TGTCTAAAGAAAAATTTGAACGTTCAAAACCGCACGTTAACGTTGGTACAATCGGCCACGTTGACCATGGTAAAACTACCCTGACAGCAGCTATCACTACTGTTCTGGCTAAAACCTACGGCGGTAACGCTCGTGCATTCGATCAAATCGATAACGCACCAGAAGAAAAAGCGCGTGGTATCACCATTTCTACATCTCACGTAGAATATGACACACCAACTCGCCACTACGCACACGTAGACTGCCCAGGACACGCCGACTATGTTAAAAACATGATCACTGGTGCTGCGCAGATGGACGGTGCAATTCTGGTTGTTGCTGCGACTGATGGTCCAATGCCACAAACTCGTGAGCACATCCTGTTAGGTCGCCAAGTAGGTGTTCCTTACATCATCGTTTTCCTGAACAAATGTGACATGGTAGACGACGAAGAACTGTTAGAATTAGTTGAAATGGAAGTTCGTGAACTTCTGTCTCAGTACGATTTCCCAGGCGATGACACTCCAGTTGTTCGCGGTTCAGCACTGAAAGCGCTGGAAGGCAACCCAGAGTGGGAAGCAAAAATTGTTGAATTAGCAGGTTACCTGGATTCTTACATCCCAGAACCAGAGCGTGCAATTGACAAGCCATTCCTGCTGCCAATCGAAGACGTATTCTCAATCTCTGGTCGTGGTACAGTAGTAACAGGCCGTGTTGAGCGTGGTATCATCAAAGTTGGTGAAGAAGTTGAAATCGTTGGTATTCAAGCGACTGCGAAAACAACTTGTACTGGCGTTGAAATGTTCCGTAAACTGCTGGACGAAGGTCGTGCGGGTGAGAACGTTGGTGTTCTGCTGCGTGGTACTAAACGTGAAGAAATTCAACGTGGTCAAGTACTGGCTAAACCAGGTTCAATCAAGCCACACACTCAATTCGAATCAGAAGTATATATTCTGAGCAAAGATGAAGGTGGTCGTCATACTCCATTCTTCAAAGGCTACCGTCCACAGTTCTACTTCCGTACAACTGACGTAACCGGTACTATCGAACTGCCAGAAGGCGTAGAGATGGTAATGCCAGGCGACAACATCAACATGATCGTGACTCTGATTCACCCAATCGCGATGGATGATGGTTTACG
>NZ_JAMPSW010000212.1:0-1077 GCF_028484855.1 Providencia sp. PROV033
GCGAATTCAGATAATAAGTGCAACGCTCGGTCATGTTAGATGGAAGGACGGTTAGCTACTGATAAGCTATCCTGCTCTTCCGACCAAAGATGAGCGAGTAAGTATGAAGTATCAGCAACTAACCGAAGGACAACGATACCAGATATCGATACTGCGTGAGGATAATTTATCCTGCCATGAGATAGGTATCCGTATCGGTGTAAGCAAGTCCACGGTCTCCCGTGAACTGAGGCGTAACACTTCAGATACTGGTTATAACCCACAACAGGCACACCAGAAGTGCTGTGATAGGCGGCTGTCATCTGCCAAAAGGACAATTCCTCAGCAGACCATAGATTTCGTGATATTTGCTCTGGAGTGGAAGTGGAGTCCTGAGCAAATAAGTGCAATTGGCAGCATTATTGGTCTTAGCGTCAGCCATGAATGGATTTACCAGTATATCTATGCGGATAAGCGTAGCGGTGGCGAGTTGTACAGGCATCTTAGGCAGGGCAAACGGCGATATCGTAAGGGCTACGGTCAGAAACGAGGTCGCATCCCTGACGCGGTATCCATTGAGCTACGGCCGTCAGTCGTCGATGACCGTAGCCGTCTGGGGGACTGGGAGGCCGATTTGGTGCTGGGTAAACAGGGCACTGGTGCTATCGTGACACTGGCAGAACGCAAAAGCCGTATTTACCTGACAAAAAAGGTGTTTTCAAAGGATGCGGTGGAAGTCAGTAAGGCCATTATCTCACTGCTGAGTGAGTATCAGGATGTATGTCACACAATAACGTTCGATAACGGTCTAGAGTTTAGTGAGCACAAGGCGATAGCAGAAGCACTGAACGCAGATACGTACTTTGCCCATCCGTATGCCTCGCATGAGCGTGGGCTGAACGAGAATACGAATGGGTTGTTAAGACAGTTTATCCCGAAAGGAACAGACCTGCGGACAGTGACAGAAGAAGACTTACAACGCTATCAGGGAGCGTTGAACAGCAGGCCACGTAAGTGTCTGGGGTTCAGACAACCTTCGGTGGTGTTTGCGGAGCTAAGAAAGGCGGCTTAGCGTTGCACTTCGGACTTGAATCCGCC
>NZ_JAMPSW010000213.1:0-1065 GCF_028484855.1 Providencia sp. PROV033
CGAGAAGATTCCTCATTGCCTTTATGAACGAACTGAATTTGATATCGTCCATTCTCTAATCGCTTTGTACTTGCAAAAACAGGTAACCAATATTCATTTAACTGATACTTTTGAATCATCTTATCCAGTGATAATTCTAAACGGCTGCCCCATTGCTCTGCATTTAAAATACTCAAAGATGATTTTATTTGCCTATCTTTTGCTAATACGTTTTGGCTTTCGATGAAAGCTCTTGTTTTTTGGCGCCGTGGAATAACCTCAGATAACTCAGTTGAAGATACTAAATCTTCGACTCTTATCCCTGCACCAACATCTACATTCGCCATTTGCTCAATATCAATCGCAACGAGATCAAATATAGGTTTAGATTTCTCCGTTAGCGCATCATATTTAAATGCCATTTTCTCTTTCACTAAAAAATCATCTAAACACTTGGAAAATTTCTTGGGATTATCAAATATATACAGTCCAAAATTAGGATCATAAAAACAGTAACGTACCTCACCATTATCAACTTTTTTTCCTATTAACATTGAATGGCTTTGAGTATTTAAGGCATACATCTGAGTTCCACTAGATTCAATGAGTTGCTTTTTTATCGACTTTAAATTCAGTAGACCAATTGAAGAAGATGCTCCTACCGCTTCCGTATTAAAATGTAAATTTTGCAGTGATGACCTCAATAGAATTGAGCTTTTTTCTTCCGGAGATGCCGCAGCAATAAACAACTTATTGAAAAGCGCGTTGACACTACTAACATCATCACCTTGAGCTAAAGCAACAGACATCGCTCTCACTAATGGATAACAACGACCGCCTTCATGATCACCCATTAATGGTAAATAAAAATCTTGAGGAGCAAGGTGTTGATAAATGCTGCCCCCATTCTGAAATAAGGTATTTATTTTTAATGTGTGATTTAAAATATTTTCAATGTATTCCGATTGATCCTTAATCTGAATATATTGAGATAGTGCGCCACGCTCTTTAGCACTTAATCCTCCATGAATATAAAGCTCACGCATTTTCGATGCCGACATTCCTTCATCAAAACCTGCGATACTT
>NZ_JAMPSW010000214.1:0-1117 GCF_028484855.1 Providencia sp. PROV033
CTTTGCCAGCTACAGGGATTTTAACTAATACACTTTCACATTCTAAGAATTTGATATATTTAGATATTGTTTGCCTTGAAACACCCATCAGAGTAGCTAAATAGCCTTGTTCTGCTACAACTGCACCGCAAGCTCCATCGATATTTTCTGCAAGCATTGAGTACAACTCAGCAGCCCCAGCATTGCGTCTAAAAAGCTCTCTGAGACGTTTCCAACCTAAAGGGTATACCTGAGTGAAGTTTTGATTTTTTTTCTCCTGTAGGCGTTCTGAGGCGTTTTTATGGTATTGCTCTTGTAGATCTAATTTTCGTTGTTTTCTTTGTGTCTCATTTCCAACTAACATAATTTTTACCCTTTACATGATGTAATCCAAAAAGAACATATCATTGTCATTTTTGCTTTACAAGATGTATGTTTTTGTAGATATGAAGTTAAAATCTGTAAACCCTATAGGGTTTACAACGTTGTAAAGCCTATAGGGTTTACAACGTAAAAAATAAAACATAAAAAAAACAACAATATACAATTATTCCCTTTCTTATCTAAAAGATCCCTCAGACAACTTCGGGATCTTTGGAGTAGCTCCCTCCCTTTGGTCGGGCAAAAACAAAAATCATCGAACATAAAATCGTCAATTTCTAAATCGTGGGGTCCCCTTTAGGGTTCCGATTTAGTGATTGACGACTCACCGAACCATAAAATTTTGATAGGTGGTTGTGATCACGCAGTGAGCGCAACCACCTGTAAGACGCAGTTGGTTTTGAAGTTAGGGTGTCGGGGCTAAGCCCTGACCAGGATGTTTTTGGGAGCCGACTGCGTGCAGGCGGTGCTACAAAACATACCCTGTCCCTGAATTCAGGGCGTCAAAGGCGGCTTAACAGGAGGATGGCTCACTTTGTTCACCACCCTCCTTTGCCAATTATGAGTGTCACTTCAAGCCGTCAAGAGTCGCTACGCTTCTGCTCTTGACCGCTCTCCGTTTCTGAAAACATAGCCATAATGCGACGTTTTACATCCCCATCCTTGCTAACTAACGTTTTTGTCAGGAAAGCTGCATGTTCTTTGTTGTTGTCATACCCCTTCCAAACTTCATGCGGGTTGAGGGCATAAGCACAAA